>NZ_JAKKRH010000110.1:0-2113 GCF_025654465.1 Shewanella sp. SM101 | reverse complement strand
GCTCGGCAATAAACTCCCCACGATAACGCTTAGAATCGGTCTCAGAGGACTTTGAAGTAATGGAAGCGAGTGGAACAAGAGGAGGAAGCAAATCAGCAAAGGCAGCGCTTACGAAAGCAGAACGCGAAACACCTAAAGCCTTAGAGAGAAAATCCAAATCGGAGACAACCGAAGAGGGGAGACTAAGAGTAATACGCTGTGTTTTGTTAGTAGGAGTAGCCATAAAAAGACCCGTTAGGTATGAACTAAACCACAGTATAGGTATGAACTAAGAGGAAAACAATAGGTATGAACTAAGAAAAATAAAGAAAATAGACAAAAACAGATTTAAAGGGCGATATCAATAGGTTACGGCAATTAATATTAAACATGGTAAACGAATAGTCGGTATTACCATAGCGACTATTCAAAGCAGGGGCACTCCTCAAACCCCTCACGGGCCAGAGGAGTCGCCCCTGCCCTAAAAAGACGTGGGAGAACTAGATAAGGTTACTTTTGATAAGAGTTATTATCGGAACTAAAGAAAACGGCCTGTAAGCTGGTTTTGCCTACGGCCGTTTAGCAGTATCAGCGCTGTAAGTCTGGGGATTTAAAAGCGTCTAGCAGGGCAAGGGCTCAAGAGCGCTTGGCATGGGGGCTTCCCCCATTCCCCCTAGCTCGACAACGCCAATGACAGCAATCGCAGTCTCTAGCCCACTAATTAGCGTGGTAAGCAGAGTGCAGGTCATGGTCTGGAGCGAGCTGTAATCAGCTGCTGAGAGATCTTGCTCATGAACGAGGGATAAGGCCTGAGCAAGTTGTTCAGACTGGCGTAAGAGTGTTTTAGCGTGTTCTAGGGTAAAATCGGTATTAGACATAGTTAACTCCATACAGTTAGTTGTGTTTAGCTAGGGGCAAAGTTGACGCTTTGTTCCCTAGCGAATCAAACCACCTCTTGGGCGGCGTGTAGCGCACTAGAGAGTAACTTCTCAAAGTGACGCATGATAATGGCTTTACCACCATCACCAAATTGAGCGCCAAGCTCAGCGAGTTTAAGCAACTCAGGCGAGCTAGACACGCGATAATCAAAACGCTCAAGCGTAAGCGTGTAGTCCTTAGGCTCGGAGACCCAAGGGACTAGACCCCTAGAAGCCCAGTCTGGGATGTAAACACCCTCAGGAGCATCAAGAAGCTTAGGAGAGGCGTGTGAGTAGAACAGTGATTCAGGCATAAGCACGTCGTAAAGTGAGCAGTTGTAATCCTTCTTAAAGGTTAGCTCAATACGGGTGGTAGGCGGTAGCAGTTCACCACGCTTTTCAAACGCCTCAGCCTGCTTGTCGTAAACCCTACCAGTGACACGAGCAGAACTACGGTGCCCAGCGTACCAAGTACCTGTAAGAGCCCTATCAGAGGCGCGTGCAGAGTACAGGCGGGTAACGCGTAAAGCCTTGCGACCGAAACTAAAGAGATCGTCGGGATAGGCCTGCTCAAGTTTACGAAGGAAGCCAGGCGCATCTATACCCAAATCAACAGCGGCATCAAGACGAGTGACGTTATGCCCAACAGAACCCAAGATATTGACATAATCCCTAAAGATGCCCTTGGACTCGAGCTCCCGAACAGATGAACCAGAGCAGCTAGAACGGTGCCACATGCGCTTGCATTCAAGTATCAAGACGCCCTCACCAATCTTGTAACCGGTTCTACCGTCAGCGCTAAAAATGACGGGGAAGAAATGGTATGCAAGGAAAGCCTCGACCGTAGGGATAAAGCTCAGCTCAGGGTGACAGGTAACGTCTAACCAGTCACAAAAAACCTTACTTCTTGAACAGGTCATCTTGTAACCCCTCAACACCAGAGTTTAAACGCTCAATAGCCTTATTGAGCTCGGCAATAAACTCCCCACGATAACGCTTAGAATCGGTCTCAGAGGACTTTGAAGTAATGGAAGCGAGTGGAACAAGAGGAGGAAGCAAATCAGCAAAGGCAGCGCTTACGAAAGCAGAACGCGAAACACCTAAAGCCTTAGAGAGAAAATCCAAATCGGAGACAACCGAAGAGGGGAGACTAAGAGTAATACGCTGTGTTTTGTTAGTAGGAGTAGCCATAAAAAGACCCGTTAGGTATGAACTAA
>NZ_JAKKRH010000109.1:0-2127 GCF_025654465.1 Shewanella sp. SM101 | reverse complement strand
GGTGTGCCACCCTGGCGTTCTAGTTTTAACTGTCTCACCCATTTATCCATAGTGGACTTACCTACGTTCATCGCCTTTGCAGCTTCGATGATGCTATGGTTTTTATCGAGGACTAATTGGGCTGCTTCAAGTTTGAATTCAGCACTAAATGTTTTTCTGGTTGTCGATCTCATGTGTTCACCTAAAGTCATCTACGAGGTAATAATATCACCTCTATTTAGGTGGCCAAAATTAGTGTGCCACTACAGATTTAGATAGAAGAAAAATTCGTGGTTTGTCTATAAAAGAGTACCTAAAATCATGTCGTCAGAGCTACCCAAAAAAGGAAGGGCAGAATTGGTGGCTCATTTATCAATTAAAGACATTAGATGCTGTTGTGTTCTTTCGTAGAGATTTTAAGTCATATAGGCTTCTAGATGGGAAAGGTAAATATCTTGAATTTGGAAACATCATAGAATTAGGAGATTACGTACGTGAAAGAATCTAAAAGCACTGCGGGGGYTGGCTGTCTAGGAGCTGTTCACCGTGGTTCTAGACAGTTGCTATGATATTACCAAGTCATCAGCATTGTAATGGTCAATAATCTGTGGGTATTGACACGCACACCAAGAACCTTGCCCAATATGTGTCCCGCATCAATATGCGCCTACAAAGTTGAGGGATGGATATACAAACAAAATTATGCCGAGGATGTTTAATAACCTCYTCGGCATTTATTATTTAAGAGATAGTGGTTTAAAATCAAGAAGGGAACTATCAAACTCCACAGACAACAATTTATYTTTGAAAGCTTCKGATATTATTATATTAAATGCACCACCCCACTCATACAAACRAAAGGCGTCTAAGTTTTCAGGTATTTTGTCCTTATAGACAACTGGTTCAATAAAAAATCGCCCACGCTTTGATTCCCAAACTTTTGGAATGTAGCCCAGAGGCCAGCGTTCAATTTTAGAACATTCCCAATCAACGCAGTCAGTATAATTAAATACATGCATCAACACATACTTTAAATTGTTATGCCTATTTATAAATGGTATTAACTGGACACCACTAACATTAATATCGTCCTCAAAAAAGACATCCTCATTAAACGCCAATAACCTGGTTCCAACCGAGACCACCGGAGGTGATTTACCTTCTTTTAAGGCATTGAAATATAAAACACCTTTGAATCCAGATTGAATCGCAGATAGTTTCACATCACTTAATTCATTTCCTTCGCCATCTATAAAAAATGAACTAGGATTCATATAATTCATCCATTTTTTACTTTCCGAATTTATACCTAATTTATAGTAATTCATTACTTGTTAACCTTCGTCAATATGTTAGTGCCAGCAGTAGTATCATTAAACTAGGATCCYATCTCTAAGCGCGGCGCCGCCTTCATTAAAGAAGGGAGATATTTATTAGACTCCTTTGTACAGCCGAATGTGTTTCCCAGCGCTGTTATCAATGTCGCTTTATCCATAACTGGCAACACGATCCCTGAATCACTCGAGTTTATAAAAAATAAGGTGATAACACTAGATTCTGAAGAGCACAATTTTTCAGTGTTATTAGAAATGTCCCCCGCATTTTTCTGGCATTTCTTATGGATATTTCTGGCCATTTCATGGCCAGTTAGCATCGTCTTACTTACGGGTTCTATCCTATTTGTACTCGATTCAAGAGTTACTCGCCATTCCCTCACCGATGACATTGTAGTGGAATAGAGAAAGAAGAGTTTTTCTTAGYTTATCAGCCAGTGATGTGCCGAGAAAGGTAAAGCTAAGGGAGTCGAGGCATTAGTACGTTGGCAGCMCCCGCAAATGGGCTAGTGCGGCCTGATTTGTTGATTCCCATTGCCGAAGAGGACAAATTAATTGTTCCATTAACTAGGGTCTGTTGATCTTTGCTGTACAAATGTTGTTCAGCAATACATCGGCAGCCACATTAACATAAACGCCAGTGACACCATACTGGCGTAATTTCTTGCTAGCTTGTCATATCTTGTTGATATTGCTCGATAGTGCTTAATTCTTCCAAAAGCATTCTCCACTAAATGTCGATACCGATATAAGCACCAATCGACTCTTTCTTGAGGTGTATTCTTATAGCGGCGCCTTGGAATAACAGATTTCC
>NZ_JAKKRH010000108.1:0-2258 GCF_025654465.1 Shewanella sp. SM101 | reverse complement strand
TGATGGTTCAATGCCTGTTGTGGCTAGTTGGTTTACACGCACAGCAACAGGGCTGGGATAAGCATTTTCAGGCCAATACCATTGGGCATCGAACGGTACTCTCAACGATTCGCTTGGGATTGGAGGTACTCAGGCGGCCTGATTATCAAATCACGGAGAAAGAATTGCTGGCGGCCTGGGTATTATTCGCCAATCAGTTGCTCAAATATGGCTATGCTATGGCTGATTTATGAGGGGATCCTTCAGTGCATAGCATAGATATAGCTAACGCATTGATAAAAAAATGCTCATTGGTGGCGTTTTTTTATTTGGACAATGGAAATAAGCTGACAATGCTTATCTCACTTCTATCCCATCTAGGCTATTTTATTGTTCTTTATGGTTGATATCGACATGTAAGAGTCAAGTTTTGCTCAGTCGATATCACTCCTCAAATACTTATGATTGGTTTACTAACACATAGGGCTAGAAAACACTCGATTTAATATGCCATGAATATTTGAAATCACGCCTAAACTATATTATTTACCAGCTAAGTTTTACAGTGCATTCAAACTTTCAAAATCAAACTCTTAAAACAGACACTAGGAAACATAGAGGAAAATATGCGTTCACTATTTATTCGCATGAGGTTTATCCACTGGTTAGGTGCTATTGTACTTTTTATGAATGCAACTTTCTTCACTGAACTATTATTTTCACAGATAATTCAGTACATTATTACAATGTTTTTGATTATTCATGATATTGATGAAAAAGTCTGGGGAGTTGATTCCTTAAAGAAAGTTACCGAATACATGAAAAACTTTGAAAGAAAAGATCTGTCAATTCCATGCACCATCAATAGCCTATATAACAGTGAAATGGAAAAAGTGCTTAGTGTTGTCAATACATTTAGAGAGAATGTAAAAATTGCACTCATCGATATTCAGCAACAGGCCGTAGCTTCTGATGAAATATCAGATCTTCTAAAAGTAAAAGCACAAAATATTTCGTCACGTATCAAAGAGCAAGATAATCGGGTCAGTATTCTCACCTCACAAATAGAAGCCTTAGACCAAACCTCTCTAGCACTACAAGCTAAAGCGGAAAAAACACGCGAGCAAGTAGAAAACACGCAAATAGGGCTTGTTCGATCAAATGAATCTATGGGGGCTATGGTTAAAGATTTAAGCTCATTTATTGCAAGTAATGATGAGCTTCAGGCAAAATTTCATCAACTTTCTCAACAAACAAAAGCCATTGAGGGAGTGGTATCGGTTATCAACAACCTAGCCGATCAAACCAATCTATTAGCTTTAAATGCTGCCATTGAAGCAGCTAGAGCAGGAGAGCATGGACGAGGCTTTGCCGTTGTTGCCGATGAAGTTAGAAACCTAGCCAAATCAACCCAAAGCAGTTTAGATGAAATTAATCAAATCATATCAGGAATATCTAAAGCGGTTCTTGATGCTGGTAATCAAATGAAATCACAAACATCTGCGATTGTTCTATTATCGGATTACACAACAACCAGCCAATCGGAATTAGATATTGCATGTAAAAACATCAGTGAAATTTTAACTTTGATTGGGCAAGATAGAACAAATAATAATTTAGATATACTCTATGTTAATAGGTTAGTTGGTGATGTCAGTAAGGAAATCGAGGTATTAAAACACCTCTCAAGCTCCAACTCAAATGATTGCATCGAATTAGAGCAGCAGGGCCATAGCTTAACTCAAGTTACTGAAAAAATTGTTCACCAATTAGGGATGTTTAAAACCAAATAGCAACATAATGCACTTTTTTTGCCTCCACCCTGCTCTGGTTAAATCGGTGTAATCTTTAGCATAAAAGTTACGCCGGTTCGATTTTTTCGTGTTTATCAAACTTCGTTTGATTGTTTTTAAAAGCAAAAATATCTCACAATAGGTCAATCATTATAAAACGGCAACAGCAATAATTATCGCACCTAACATATATAAGCCTGCAGAAAGTGATATCGATTTTAGCGGGCTAAACTCCTCGGTAGTGTTCATAATTCTGTGTCATTTCAGTAAAATATTCAAAAACAGGAATGACACATGACCCAACCTTTTAACTTCGAACAAGCCCTTAAAGATCTGCAATCAGGTAAAAGCCTTACAGGTAAAGACAGCATTCTTGGTCCACTGATCAAGCAACTCACTGAAGCGGCTCTCCAGGCTGAGCTTGAGCAGCATTTAGCGCATGATCCTCAGCCTAATCGCAAAAATGGCAAAACCCCTAAGACCATT
>NZ_JAKKRH010000107.1:0-2325 GCF_025654465.1 Shewanella sp. SM101 | reverse complement strand
CGTCGCGGGAATTGTTGGGATAACGCACCAATGGAGCGTTTCTTTAGAAGTTTGAAATCTGAGTGGATACCCGCCAGTGGTTATGGGAATTTTACAGAAGCAGATAAAGAGATCACAAATTACATCACTGGATATTACAGTGAGACCAGACCCCATCAATATAATGGTGGGTTAACGCCAAATGAGTCAGAACGTTTATATTGGAATGACTCTAAAACCGTGGCCAATTTTACTTGACCACTACAAACCGTTTAAGATGGACGCAAAAACCAGCTTCCTACAAGGCTGAGCTAGAATACAGGCTTCATTTTCAAACGTGTATAATGGAGCCTGTGAGTAGTGACTCTACATATATAGTCACGCTCTCTCAAGGGATAGGTGAATACGAAATAATCGAATTATCGCAATAACAAGCGTTAAAGAGGGACTTGGCACGCGTGGCATTTTCGGTTTGCAGTTTGTTTAGTGGTTAAGGTGTAAGGCGTAATGCGGCCACTTTTGTATTGCGCCACTACACATCCCAGCGCGGCCATAACGTAGCCCACGACAACCGCCTCATCTATGACAAAATCCAATATGACATCAACCGCACATATACAACGAATATGTTGTATTCACAATAATAAACAACAACTTGATTGTATTTATATAAAATAACATCGTATTAGTTGTAATTAACAGCGAATAACAACTAATATGATGTTTATGAGTAAAAGATAACCGAGCCAACACCATGAAGCACCTCAGTGAATTAGCCACAGAACTCAAGCACTACCGAGAACAACTAGCACTAAGTCAGAAAGACATGCTGCTGAACATTGGTATGTCACAGCAACAATACCAACGAATAGAAAGTGGCAGTGATACTCGCTTATCGACATTACTAAGAGTATTGGAAGGATTAAATCTTGAAATGATGATCGTTCCTAAACAGCACATAAGTGCAGTAAAAGCACTCATTAACCAAGCAACTTCAGATCCAGAAATTGACCGTCATTCGCCTAATAATTTAACGACTGAGACAGGAACATCTTGGGAAAAGGTCTTACATTCAGTTGATGATAAAGAAGAAAGTCTATGAAACCTGCGGAATCAGTAGAGGCCCTCGCGCTTTATTTAAATCATCAACGGATTGCGATACTCACTCATTATTCAGGTGGTAAAAACATTCTGAAATTTGACCCTGAATATATCGCGATGCCAAAAGCACTTCGACCAACATTAACGCTCACCCAACTGCTAGACCCCCATTACATCGATAAAATACAAGTCAGAACACAAAGATTATCACCGGTGCTGTCCAACTTGCTTCCCGAGGGCGCATTGCGGCACTGGATGTCAGCCGCGCTAAAAGTACATGAGAACAACGAATTTCCCATACTAGCATGGGCAGGGAACAATCTTCCTGGCGGCTTAATCGCATCAGCCATAGCAAAAGAAGATATTCCAGCTTGGGCACTATCGCCACGGGAAAGAACAGAAGCCATCGTAATCGACATCACCCACACCAGTAATAAGTTCTCACTTGCCGGTGTTCAAATGAAATTCTCGACAAGCAGAAACGATGGACGATTCAACATAAATGCCAATCAAGAAGGCCAAGATAGTTGGATTATCAAGACGCCTTCAACAGTACACCGCAACGTCCCACAAAATGAATACACTGCAATGAAGTTGGCACAAATAATCGGAGTGAACATCCCTGCAATTGAGCTCATCTCGCTTAATGCATTGGATAATCTACCTAACATCAAACTCCCAGATGAACCAACGGCATACGCAATTAAACGCTTTGACCGCAGTGATACGGGCCGCATTCATGCAGAGGACTTTGCCCAAATATTCGAAGTTTACGCCCATGATAAATACGGTAAATACAACTATGAAGCCATAGCTAAAGCTCTATATATGAGCAGCTACAATGGACTAAAAGACGTGCAGCAAATGGCGAGGCGATTGCTGGCCAATATCTTGCTCGCCAACGGTGATGCCCACTTAAAAAATTGGAGTGTTATCTACCAAGATACCCAAAATGCGATACTCTCGCCCGCTTACGATATTGTGAGCACCTTACCCTCGGTGTTTTTCAAGATAGTTGTCACTCTTTGTTTAAATATTAAGCTGCATTTATTACGCCTTCTTCTGGTGCCTTATCTGGGTTGAGTGTTACAGCGCCAACCGCTTCACAATTTCTGATCTCTGTAGACCAACGCATCGGTTTTCTTTCCTTCGCCGCCTCAAGCACTTTCTTGCGCTTCGCTAAAATAGCGCCATCTTGCAGTGCATGACGTTGCCCTGGTGAGACAAAATTTAGCTGGCTGTGTT
>NZ_JAKKRH010000106.1:0-2550 GCF_025654465.1 Shewanella sp. SM101 | reverse complement strand
GAATGTGTACCGTGAGTTAGGGGCTGAGGTGATTAGCATTAATGACAAACCTAATGGGGTGAATATTAATGACCATTGCGGTGCAACACATTTAGATAGTTTGCAAACCGCCGTGATGGTGCATGAGGCCGATTTAGGTATTGCATTAGATGGCGATGCGGATAGGGTGATGTTTGTTGACCATAATGGCCATGTGGTTGATGGTGATGAAATTTTATTTATTCTGGCACAAGCTGCGTTCCAAAAAGGTGAAATGGTCGGCGGTGTGGTTGGTACTTTAATGTCAAACCTTGGTTTAGAACTGGCCCTTAAGCAAATGGACATTCCCTTTGTACGTGCAAAGGTGGGCGATCGTTATGTGGTTGAGCAGCTTAAAGAAACGGGTTGGCAACTGGGCGGCGAAGGTTCTGGGCATATTTTGAGTTTAAAGCACGCTTCAACGGGTGATGGCATTGTGGCGTCTCTACAGGTACTTAAAGCCATTTTAGAGTCAGGCAAACGTTTAGCCGACATTAAAGCGGGCATGACCAAGCTGCCGCAAGTACTTATTAATGTGCGTTTATCATCAGGCAGTGCCGACAGCATTTTGGCTTTAGACAGTGTTAAGCAAGCGGTGGTAAAAGCGGAAGGGATTTTGGGCGACCAAGGACGCGTGCTATTACGTAAGTCCGGCACAGAGCCTTTAATCCGGGTGATGGTGGAGTCAACGGATAATCTGATGACACAGACTCAAGCCGAGTTTATCGCAGAGGCAGTAAGAGCGGCGTAAAGCGGGCGCTTCGGGCGAGAATCTAGGGCGTTGCTTCGCAACTGCTAGGACGCAGCAAAAAGCGCTGCTGCTAGGAGGCCTTCGGCCCTAGGACGCTACTATGTGGCTCTAGGCTTTTAGCTTCTACGAACGCCGCTTTGCGGCTACGGAACGTCACTGCGTGGCGCGAGAATCTAGGGCGTTGCTTCGCAACTGCTAGGACGCTCGCAAACTCGCTCTAGCTTCTACGAACGCCGTTTTGCGACAACCGCAGGGTGAAACAAGATGAAATCCATATCCTACGGATATTCCACACGCGATTACGCTCACCTGGTCAGTGGTAAGGAATTGATTTAATTGCAAAAAGTGCTATGAGCTCCTCAGGACTTTTTAAGCGGCTTTAGGCAAGAGTGATTCAATAACTCATTCTTGGACAAAATTTTATCACTTCAATAAATTGCTCAAAATCCTCAAGATGATGCTGTACAACATGCACAACGATATCGAGGTTGAGTTCTTGATAGTCATGTACTGCGATGTTTCTTAGGCCAACCATCTTCTTTAAGTTGTCTGCAAGCTGCTGATTAATTATTTTATTTTGTGAAAGTAGTGTAAAGCTATCACGGCTACTTTGGGGGATACCCAGTTGTTGTTGGCGGTTAATATGGTTTGCTATGTCGATACTGGCTTCGCAGCAGCGTTGTAAATTGAGGATAACGCTATCTTGCAGGGTGAAGTCTTGTTTGAACATGCTGCCATCACCATAAACTTGTTGGATGCGTTTTATACAGCGTTTGATGGTTGCTATTTTGTTGATAATAATGTCATTCAAAGTGACGTCCCCTGTGATCGTTGGCTGTTGTTTTGGCCGTTGCATCATCAATAATTGCTTGTCTTTCAGCTTGTAGATGTTGGTACATTGAGATGGTTTTCACTGCAAAAATCTCATCATCTTGTCGCGTTCCCCAAAGTCGCTTTCCTTGGGTGACTACCTGCTGACATAACACTGTGGATGCCGTGCGTAAATCAACAAGATCAACATCAGTATCTAACGCTGAGGCTAGTTTTTGGGCAAGTTGCCAGCGGGCGATATTGTCTAAAGTGACATCGGCGAGTACCGCAATATCGATATCACTGTTGCGGTGTTGCGTGCCCTGTGCATAGGAGCCAAATAGGTAGATCAATCTCAACTGCGGGATGTTATCTTGTAGTAAGTTGATGATAATGCTTTCATTTAGTTGTTGCATAGGCCCATTGCACGATTTAATGAATACAGGGTGAGTATATAGCATATAAGGCGCAGCAAAAAGGACGGCCTTCGGCTGGGAGAAACTAGGGCGTTGCTGCGCAACTGCTAGGACGCTCGCAAGCTCGCTGCTAGGGGCTAGGAATGCCGCTTTTTGCGGTTACAGGTTACGGAACGGGCTGCGCCCTGACGGTGAGTGAGCTTGCGAGCGTTCCGTTATCCGTAATCTGTCAACCGTCAGCACGGCGTTGAGCGTTTTGATGTCTTTAGTCTTTTTTTTAGTCTTTTTTTAGTCTTTTTTTAGTCTTTTTTTGGTCTTTAATCTATCGCATGATATGATTTTGGCTTAGTGAATGGGTTTTCTTATTTTCAATTAATCAACTAGGCATCAACCTATGAACATAGAAACAATCAGTTTTTTGAAGAAAAATGCCGCGAGCTTAACCCTCGATGAACCGATGATTATTACTCAAAATGGTGTACCTGCTTACGTTATCGAGTCGGTAGCGGATAGAAATCGACGTGATGAGGCGATAGCTTTACTCAAGCTAGTCAG
>NZ_JAKKRH010000105.1:0-3717 GCF_025654465.1 Shewanella sp. SM101 | reverse complement strand
ACCTAACTCAGTCAAGGTCAGTGTCTTACATTCAATCAGTGCCTTAGAGGCCAGCATCAAGCTGTTTAATCGTTTTAGGTGAAGTTCTGGGCAGTATTGGTGTAAAGAATGTTGTAGGATATTGGCTTCGCGCATCTTGTTGTCCAAGTGTAGTTTTTGGCGAAACCATTTGATCATGCAACAAGATGCGCTTCCACCCTAATTTGATGATTTATTTGTAAATCATCAGGGGATTCTTCAGGGCTCAGCTCAGCATATCGGTTGGTCTGCAAATTTAAGGATACGTACAGTCAAAGCACTAAGCTTCTTAGAATCAACAAAATTAATCGAGGTTGATAGATCAAGCAATAGGATAATTATCACTGAACTAGGTAAAAAAATTATTTCAAAGGCAATGAACAATGACGATGACCTATCATACAACTTATCTAGAATAGCTAATTCATATCGAAACATTTGCGTATCAAAACAGCTAGACTTGGAGTTGGAATGAAATTATTAGACATTAAGATATTCCCAATAAATAAGAATGGATGGGAATCTGACAAACTTGTTTTCGGTGATAACATCACTCAACTTTATGGTCCAAATGGATGTGGAAAAACCCCATTAGTACAATCTATTGCGTATTGCCTAGGATTTCCATCCATTTTCAGAAATGATATTTACAATCACTGCAGCTATGTTGAACTTAATATTGAATGCCGTGATAAAAAAATCAATATTAAGCGCACCTATAGTAGAGATGTTAATGTTGAAGTAATTGACACTGATGGTCGAAGAATAAATTTTTATAATGAGAAAGATTACTCTTCATTTATATTTGAAAAACTAGGACTAAAAACAGAAACTCTAATATCAAACAATAATGCAGCTACATATGCATATGTAGCTTCGTTCTTGCCTATTTTTTATCTTGATCAAGATGATGGTTATTCTAAACTTTATCATGCTCCAAATAATTTTATAAAAGATCAGTTTTCTGAGATAATGAGAATGATTTTGGATCTCCCGGTTAAGAACTCTTTTGACGCTAAGAAATCTAAGCTTACAGCTAAGCAGCATCTTGAATTACTGGACAAACGGGTAAATGCTTCTGCTTTAAAGTTGAAACTTGCAACACAATCTGTCAACTCAATATCTAAAAACTATAATGAGATATCACACGAAATTTCTAGTCTTGAACAAGAATTAGAGGCTTTTAAATCTTCAGGAGCAACACATGATGATTCTTTAGTTGCTCTTGATAGACTAGTAAACAGTAATAGAAAAGACATTCGCAGACTTGCAGATGAAATTTATGCAATAGAAAGTCGAACGCAAGGCATTAACAAAATCGTACATGAAATTAATGTTGAAATTGAAACATTAAATCTAAATGAAGAAGCGAGAAGAGTATTTCTATCGTTTAATGAAATTTGTAGTTCTAGTTCATGCCGTTTGTTTTCCTCCAGCTCTGACTCTTACAGTAAAAATTTACTTTATCTAAAAGATCAAATTAAAGATTTAGAACGTAATGCCGATGCAGACAAAGATAAACTAGAAACTCTCCATTTGCAGAAGGTTCAACTGGAGACTGTAGTTAAAAATATCATTAATGAACGTAACAAATACACTAACAAATCAGAAATATCAGCGTTAGTAGATTCTATTTCAGAAATTAAGAATCGAGTTTTTTCATTGCAGAGTCAGAAAGATGAACTTGATTCACTTATAGATATTGAAAAATCTCACATTGATATTTTGAGGCAAAGAGATACAGCTCTAGAAAAGTATCAATCTTATTCAGCCGATAGAGAATCTATCCCATCTATTTTAAAAATTAGATCTCAATTAAGAGAGCTGCTTATAAAATGGCTAAATATAATTCATACCACTAATATAAGCTTTGACATCACATTCAAAGACGACTTCATTCCAGTTCTAGGTACTGAGCAAGTATCCCAATTGAAAGGTAGCACTAAAATTCGTGCAGTTCTTGCATACCATGCAGCTCTCCTTGAGTTAATGGCAATAAATTCATTACTTAGCTTTAAAGTTCTAATACTTGATACGCCTAAGCAACATGAAATACATAATGATGACCTTAATAAATATATACTTCAATTGAAATTACTTTGTCAAAAACATGATATTCAAGTTGTTTTTTCAACTACTGAGTACCGCTATATTGGTGATATGAATGACGTTGAATGGAATCCGATATACAAAGGTAGTGAACAACTTATGTTTTTGAGACAGCTAAGTTAAGATAAAAATAGAACAGACACAACTCTTTCAGGATTAAAAAAAGCAAAGATGGGACATCCATAACTCTTTTGGGTTTAACAGCATGGATAATGGAATGGACCCATCCACTTTTAATCGGCCTCACAATGGGCCACGATGTAGTCGCTAAAACTCATCAGAAAGAGGACGGGTCCACTTATGAAGATTACTACAATTGGTTTAGATATCGCAAAGTCTGTTTTTCATGCTGTTGGTGTCGATAAAGCAGGCAAGTTAATCAAAAAGAAAATGCTTAGACGCAAGGACTTACTTCCCTTTCTTGCTCAAATTGAGCCGTGTCTGATTGTGATGGAAGCCTGTGGTGGAGCAAATTACTGGGCCAGAGAATTTGAGCTGTTGGGCCATAACGTCAAGCTAATCGCACCTCAATTTGTGGTGCCTTTTCGGCAAGGTAATAAAAATGACTACAACGATGCGCTAGCCATCGCTGAAGCTGCGCAGCGACCCAACATGCGGTTTGTAAAACCCAAAAGCGTTGAGCAGCAAGATGTGCAACTGCTCCACCGTATGCGTGAGCGTTTAAACAAACAATCAACCGCCTTAATCAATCAAGTCAGAGGGATGTTAGCGGAATACGGCATTGTGATGACCAAAAGTAAATCGGCTTTTAAAGTACAGTTTCCAGATATTTTAGCGGATGAAATCAATGCGCTGACGATCAAAGGTCGGACGATTTTTTATCAGTTATATGAAGAGTTTGCTGATATAGAAAAACGGCTTAAGGGTTGTGACGTTCAAGTGCTCACTGAAACTAAGAACAATGTGATTTGCCAGCGTTTAGAAACTATCCCAGGTATTGGTCCAGTCACCGCTACCGCCTTTTATGCGGCCGCCGGTGATGGTAAAGATTTCACTAATGGCAGGCACTTTTCTGCTTGGTGTGGCTTGGTTCCCAAGCAACACAGCAGTGGAGGTAAAGATAACCTCCTTGGAATAAGCAAACGGGGAAATGCGTATTTACGCACCCTGTTCATCCACGGTGCAAGAACAGTGTTGCAGCACAGTTGTCATAAACAGGATAAATTTAGCTGCTGGGCAATCCAGTTAGCWGARCGCCGMGGTTTTAACCGAGCCTGTGTRGCCGTCGCCAATAAGCTCGCSAGAATGGCATGGGTTATCGCGGCGCATGACGAAGARTATCGACTTCCASTATAGTRCTGAAAGATTCAATAAACGTTAATAATTAAYCAACCAGCAAGTTGCTAWGACAMTTGATTTGATGATGAGACAGTCAGACTGATCTACTGAAAACCTTAGCTCGSYATAGGCTCATAATGAAGCCGCAAGGATGATAAGGACAGTAGAAGCAGATATCCATCAGGGCCAGAGGCATACCTCAATAACAGGCCGAATATATGGGTGCAATGAACTCTTCTCAAAATCGCTATCGAATGTCTTGCAAACCGGATGGGTCCATATATGTATATG
>NZ_JAKKRH010000104.1:0-3071 GCF_025654465.1 Shewanella sp. SM101 | reverse complement strand
TAATCGGCAAGGTGATTACGTACAGTGCTTTCATGAATGCGTAATGCTTGAGAAATCATTGCCGGGGTCCAGCCTTCGGATGCAAGCAGTACTGCTTTGATGCGGTCACGAATACGCCCGTCACGCGTTTGAGCATGCTGGGTCTCTAGGACTTGTTTTTGTTCAGGAGTAAGGAGTAGTTTCATAATCGTTAGCTTGATCCTCATTTCACTGAAAATCAAGCATCTTCATTGATCACGGGTATATAACGGCATTGGTGTCGCGTCATTCAGCAGCTTAGATTTTGCCGATGTGAGTAAAGGGCAACTACTCACCGATCTTGCCAGTGCAATGCTCGACTGGGAAATCAACGACATCCCAGTATTCGAAGGCATGAGCGCTGAGACTCTGGCGATTCAACTCGTCGAAGATATCCAAAGCGTGATCAATCAGTGTACCCAAGCGCTCAAGGCTAAACCCTTTTCCAATCCGTTTTTTGCCTTGTTTATCGACCGATTAGAAGTGTTGCTCTCATCACCGCTATTTAGCGATACCGAACGAACCCAGTTCATAGAATTATTGGAACAACTCGCCACCTCAAAAGCCGTGATTATCATCAGTGCCTGTCGCAACGATTTTTATCCTTTATTGGTCAATTACCCAAGCTTAATGGCGGGTAAAGCCCGCGGCGCCCACTTTGACTTAGCGCCGCCAACACGCACTGAGCTATTACAAATGATCCGCCTGCCCGCGGTGGCTGCCAACTTAAGCTGGGAAGTTGACAGCGACACCGCGATGCCGCTCGACGAAATGCTCTGCAGCGATGCCGCCAGTAACCCAGATGCGTTGCCTATGTTGCAATACACGCTGCAAGCCTTGTATTTGCAACGCAGCGCCGACGCTAAGTTATTAGTCTCGGTTTATCATGCACTTGGCGGTATTGAAGGGGCGATTGGCAAAAATGCCGAGCAAGCGATTTCCCATTTAAGCGATGCCGAAAAAGCCAGCCTACCGCGGATTTTATCCCTGCTAGTGACTCTGCGTGAAGATGAAAAGTCCATCACCAGCCGCACCGCTCGCTGGTCACAACTACAAAGCACCGCTGAAACCGCCCTAGTGCAAGCCATGGTCGATAGCCGCTTATTCGTGTCGCATCTGCAAAATGGTGAACCCTGTTTTAGCATCGCCCACGAAGCACTTTTACGCCGTTGGCCGCGGGCAACCGCTTGGATTAGCGAGCATAACGACAGCTTAAGCATTAAGAGTCGCCTACAGCATTTATCTAAGCGTTGGCTCAGCGAAGCCAAACACAGCGCTTATCTGCTCGCCGACGGCAAGCCGTTGAAAGAGGCCCAAAGCCTCAGCCAAAATCCGTTATTCGATTTAGACGATCCCGAAACCGCCTTTATCGCAGCCTCCAGCAAACGCGCCAATATGCTGCGCTGGACGAGGCGCCTAACCGTCGCCCTGCTGTGCGTCCTCACCTTAACCTCCGTCATTATGAGCGTGCGCAGCATAGAGGCCGAAAAACTTGCCCTGCAAAAACGCCTCGCCGCCGAAGATTTGCTCGGCTTTATGGTGGGTGACTTCGCCGACAAGATGCGCGGCATCGGCCGTATGGACTTACTCGACGGGATCAGCAATAAGGCACTGGAATATTTCACTGATTTTTCCAATAAAGAGGATGATGCACACTTAAGTTTTGACGCCCGCTTCCAACACGGCCAAACCTTAGAGGCCATGGGGGAAGTCGCCTATTCGCGCAATAAAATCGATGAAGCCCGCAGCGCATTACTCGCGGCGCAAGAAAAAATGTTGCCACTGCTCGAATTGCAGCCGGAAAACTTAGCCCTACTGAAAACCTTAGGTGCCAATGCCTTTTGGTTAGGACAGCTTAAGTATGATGTGAGTGATTGGGCGGCATCGCGCCCCTTCTTCGAGCAGTACTTAGCCTATAGCCAAACTATGTACGCCCTTGCGCCCGAAGATAAAGATGCGCTCATGGAACTTTCTTACGCCCATAACACTTTGGGCTCAGTTTCGATGAAGCAACAGGAATTTGCCAAAGCACAACAAGATTTTGAAGAGTCGCTAAGGCTTAAATTGCTCGCCTTGGCAAAAGCGCCTGAGGATAGTCAGCTAATTGCGGATGTGGCCAATGCACGTTCTTGGTTAGCGAGTGCGGCAGTGTCACAAGGTGATGTACTTTCAGCCATACAGATCCACACTCAACTCCAACAAGAACTAAGCAATAACATTAAACAGCCATATATATTAGATAGACTAGCAGCCAGCCATCAAATTCTTGCTAAGTTATACGATTATCAAGATCTACCAGAACAAGCCCTAAGACAAACCCGACTTGGTTTGGAAGCAATATCAAAAGCGCTAGAACAAGATCCTAAAAACGATATTTGGACAAGACAAAATTACTATTTACACTTCAATCTTCTAGCATTTGCACGCACTGATTCTAATGAGATTACAAGATTAAAATCTTTACTAGATTCAGATATTGATTTGAATTCTTCATCGAAGAGAGACGAAGTGTATGCAAGCTATTTTCTTGCATCAGCACAACACTTACAACGACAAGGTAAGTTTGATAAAAGTATAGAATATGCTGTGCTAGCAAAAAATGAATTTCTTAAGTTATCAAAAAAATTCAATCAAAATATTAACTTCATTTCAAACTTATCGGAAAGTATTCTATTTGAAGCTAAAACGGTCAAAAATTATAAAGCCAAGCATGAATTATGCAACACTTCAAAATATTTACTATTACCTATAGTAGAAAAAGATAAATCACCAAATTTCACCATTCATTATGTTAAAGCCCTTGACCTGTCTCTTCTACACAAATAATTAGTAAAAAAACGGAACTCTCTTGACTGCCGATGATCTGATCATGCAAATTCATTTACTTCACCATTTTCCATGTCAATTTTTAACCCGAGCCAATGGGCAGCCGATCACTTTCATCATGCTGAGCTAGGTGATAAACGAAGAGCGGCAAGGTTAACCGTCGTTGCTGAACATATGGCGGTTGGCAGCGGCAAATCGGTTGCCAGATCATGTAATGGTGAAGATGC
>NZ_JAKKRH010000103.1:0-3152 GCF_025654465.1 Shewanella sp. SM101 | reverse complement strand
AATTTCGACCTAACTCAGTCAAGGTCAGTGTCTTACATTCAATCAGTGCCTTAGAGGCCAGCATCAAGCTGTTTAATCGTTTTAGGTGAAGTTCTGGGCAGTATTGGTGTAAAGAATGTTGTAGGATATTGGCTTCGCGCATCTTGTTGTCCAAGTGTAGTTTTTGGCGAAACCATTTGATCATGCAACAAGATGCGCTTCCACCCTAATTTGATGATTTATTTGTAAATCATCAGGGGATTCTTCAGTATATAGTCCCTTGGACATTAGTCTTTTTTAATCAATAATTAAATCAATATGTCACGATATAGAATGCCGAGTACTATTTCTCGGCATTCTATTTGAAAGATGATTTTATTATGCTTGACCAGTGAGGTAACCTACTAGAGAAAAATGGCGAAAACGATATAACTTAGGGTGTTAGCTAGTAGATTAATCTTGAGAGGTTGAGGTTGGCACTATACCTACAGTCGCAATTCTCGCTCCTACCATTTCACGAACATATAACCTGACTTTACCATAATCTTTTTCAGCGCCTAAGATCGGTTCATTAGCGAAGCTCTGACGTAGCAACGCATCTAACGACAAACGATTATCCGCAGAGAGTTCAATACCATATGAGTGATATAAATCTTCTACTTTTGTATAACCTTTCAAACGTAATTCCGCTTGAGGTAATGTTTGATAGTTTGTTTCAGTAATGCCAGAACATACAATATCAACAAAATCTCGAACTTCAGGTTTCATCACAATAAATAAATGGTCACCTGCATATAGGAAAGTTGAACCTCGTGGAGGGATAACACTATTACCTCTAGTAATCATTGCTACGACAGTACCATCAGGTAAAGCTATTTGTGATAAACGACGATCTGAAACTCGTGAGTTCTCGCCCAGTTGATACTCAACAATGTCAGCATCCACATTACCTAAAGCTGTAATTTCTAGTGTCGCAGCGGGTGTTGACGGTGGCGATTCAGTTAGCCCTAAAGTACGTGCAACCCAGGGTAAAGTAGAGCCCTGTATAGTCGCTGAAATCAATACCACGAAAAATACCACACTAAAAATAAGATTTGCGCCGGGCAAACCATAAATAAGTGGGTATATAGCCAAAATAATAGGTACTGAGCCGCGTAAACCTACCCAAGAGACTAGGGTCATTTCTTGTATGTTGAAGCCAAAAAGTTTAAGTACAGGAAGCACTGACAAAGGTCGTGCCACTAAGGTTAGCACTACTGCAATAATTAACCCTTCTTTCCAAATACCAAGCAAACTAGAAGGATTAATTAACAAGCCTAAAAATACAAACATAATTATTTGACCCAGCCAAGCCAAACCATCATGAAATAAAAAGGTACTGCGCTGAAATACAAAACGACTATTACCTATTACTACGCCTGCGATAAAAATGGCTAAAAAGCCACTGCCTCCCAGATTTGCAGCGATACCAAAGGCTAGCAACCCTAAAGCAGCGACCATCACAGGATATAAACCAGAAGTCGTCAGATGAATACGGTTAATAATACGTACCGATAACCAGCCAATAGTCAAACCAACAGCAGAGCCTACACCCATTTGCTGGATAAATAACATCAATAATCCAGTCCCCGGCTCAAGCCCTTTAACCATAACTTCCAGCAAACCCACTGTCAGGAAAATAGCCATAGGATCGTTTGTCGCACTTTCAATTTCCAGCGTAGATTTTAATCGTGGATTGATATGAATACCTGCATTACGCAGTAATGAAAATACAGCCGCAGCGTCAGTGGAACCAACAATGGCACCAATTAGCAAGCCATAAAGTAGTGATACATCCAGAATATAGGCCGCTGCGACACCAGTGATGATAGCAGTAATCAATACGCCAAAAGTAGCCAACACTGAGGCGGGCTTCCATACTTGTTTAATAGAGGCGATAGGTGTTTGTAAACCACCATCAAACAAAATAATAGCTAAAGCTAAAGAGCCAAGGGCATGGGCTATTTGTGCATTGTCAAAAACAATGCCTCCAGGACCATCTTCACCAGCGAGCATTCCAACCATAAGAAACAGCACTAGGACGGGTAACCCTAATCTAGCAGATAATTTACTGGATAAAATACCAAGGATAATCAAAATTGAGGCCAGCAGAATAATTTGGTCAATCACAAACATAAATAGCGTTCTCTTTAATCTAGAATACAGATAATAACTGCGTGAGTATGAGCAGTAGAAGAAACCAATTGCTGAAGGCGGTACGCTTTATCTCACCAAATAAAACAGAGTTCACGATGAAATAAACAAGTGGCGAAGTAAAACAATATCAGATTTTAGCCCTGTTAGAACAGGGATTTCGATAACCCACCGACATTGCTAGATATTTGTTTTACTCTATCCAGTTTTCTTGATAGATTTTCCAATTCTTCGATAGTGTAGTGGTCTACTACAATTGGTCAGCTTGATAGAATCTATACGAATTAGATTGCACGTTGCTGATTTGAAAAGAGATATGCACTTTAATAGAAGTTAAAGTGCAGTTTTAGAGTGTTTTAGCGCTTAATCGACGTGTTTTGTGCATTATCGTGACTAACTCGTGCAAAACTCAGTTTATGCAGGACAACATGCATAAATAGTCACATATCAATCAATCTTAGACGCTCAGTCGAAAAATAAGATGAGAATGCGCTTTAGTATGACTAAAGCTGAACTCAGAAAAAGTATCACTTAACATCTTTAAGTTTGTAGAATCCAAATTGCTAAGATTAAAGCCAGACACTTCTTACTAGATAGCCAAATTCACTATGCCACTACAGGTTCGATTCAATAATACTTATTTCTTCGTCAATCCATTCTAGCAGCGCCTCCCTTTGGCGACCTTTAATGGATTTACGCGGCACAAAAGTCAATAAATGACGCACCCATTGCCCCCTGTGTCAGGATTGTTGTCACCCCTAAATAATCATTATGTTTAAAGACAGGGTGCGGCAAAAGAGAACGATATGGCTCGGTATTCACCAGAACGTAAAGAGGCGATCCTTAAAAAATTATTACCTCCTCACAACTTAACGGTCGCAGAGGTCGCTCGGGAAGAAGGCATCGCGGTGCAAACCTTGTATCATTGGCGAGATATTGCCAGAAAAGAAGGTCGCCCCGTGCCAGGTAAAACATTAACA
>NZ_JAKKRH010000102.1:0-3180 GCF_025654465.1 Shewanella sp. SM101 | reverse complement strand
ACTGGCAAGGTTGAATTAGGCTGATACTCAGCCAGTAAAGCGCGCTGTTTATAGTAAGTGGTGATAGAGACATTATGGTGTTGGCAAAATTCGATATTAGTGCCACTAAACGAGCCGCGTTGTTGAAGTAGCATCTGCCACTGAGTAGTTGTTCTGTATGTTTTCATCACCTGCTCCAAATTTATCATTGAGCAGGTATTTTTAGACAATCAGAACATCGATGCTAGGTGTACTTCGCTAGACGCATACGGACGAGTTGTCCAAAGTCGATCTTGGCGCAGTGGATTTTACCGAATGGGTCGGCTTAATGACCGAATCAGGCATGTTCCCTGAGCCTAGTATGGACGCAACAGGCAAAGATGCCGTGGTCAATAAGGACATGAGGGACAGCGCCGATAAGCGAATTGAGGGAGTATTAGGAGTCGATACTGGCGTTAAAGTGCGAGAAGCATTTAAGAATGCGTCCCCTGCCACGAACTTAGACTGTTCAGGCTTCCCAAGGCCACCATCCTGCCCGTTATAGAGTGAACGCTGGCCGCGATAGAAAAGGTATCGCGGCCATTAACACTAGATAGCTTGCGGTTTTAGTAACAGGTGAATATCTTTACTGTTTAAGTCTATGACTTGTTGGTAATTAGCTCTCAACTTATCAGCTTCCAAACAGTGCTTTGTGCTTGAAGGGATTTTAGGTGGTACATAAAGAAATGAAGGGTATTCAGAGGTGATCTTAATGAGCCTGTCAAATAATGGTAATTCAGCACAATAGCTGAGATCTGATGATACAACGACATAATTTCCTGTTGGAAATTCTCGATTAAACAATTTAGCGGCTTGCTCGCTGCTCAGAGACGAAATAGGGGAATTTACTGATCCCATTAACATACCCCAATCTCCGTATTTTTTACTTGTTGCTAAATAACCATCATATCCAACAACCTGTAACCGCAAAAACTTTTTACTGCCAAAAGATTCCTCTTGCAACCGATAATTAGTGCCAATATTTTTACCTAAATAATCCCCTAAAACCTGTGAATGAGTAGCTAGCTGCTCAACTGGTATAACTTGGATAAGACTAAAAATTGGATATGGGTCTTTGTTTTTACTTGCTAGAATCGACAACCCCGCATTAAGCATTCCACCTGATAAGCCACTGCCGCCCAACATCCCAATGCCTGCTGCGCCAGAAGCCATATTTAACGCCATAACAGAGCTGTCAGCACCGTTAATTTTTTTCCATTCTTCATCGGTTAACGTCTTGTCGCTCGCATTCATAGCGGTGCCACTGAGCTTGAGTAATTGCAATGCAAAGGAATCACCCGCTTGAATGCCGACCTCATCTAATTTCTTAGGCTCAACGGTTTTAGGTGTAGAAGCACAGCCTCCGAGTAAAGCAGTAGCGACTAAAGCGGTTAACGCGAAGGTTGATGTTTTTGTTTTCATTATGTTTACTCGTTTAAATTAATTGGAATCATATTAACACGAGTCTATAGGCGAGCAAATTTTGTGAATTTTATATGAATCCGATTATTTTCGGTTTTCCGTCACACATCGAAAACAGTCTGGAACCGGTAGCATGAGAGAAATTTAAGATTTTTATTTTTTACTGCTATTATTACTGATTATTTATACAGTAGTTATTTGCAATGAAACTTATCACATGCAATGCGAGTGCGGGAATTTCGGGGTTTCCAAGCCCTGCGGCTGATTACGTAGAATTACCCTTGAGTCTTGATCAACTGCTGGTAGAGCATCCTAGTTCTACGTGGTTTGGCCGCGCAGCGGGTCGTTCGATGGAGGGGGTAGGCATTTATCATGGCGACATTTTAGTGATAGACCGCGCCGCTCAACGTGGCAACATGGCTATCGTTGTGGCGAATTATAACGGTGAATTTACCGTAAAGCTGCTCGATGAAAAACGCCGTTTACTTGTGTCTATCGATCAACAGCAAAACATGACGTCCGTTGCTATCGATGATGCCGATACATTCTCGGTTGAAGGGGTGATCATCAAGTCAATCCGACTTCATGAGCATTCAAATCTGCTAGAAAGATATCTGAGTCAACCATGTTCGGACTAATTGATGCCAACTCCTTTTATGTGTCGTGCGAAATGGTCTTTAGGCCCGACTTGCGCGAACTTCCTGCGATTGTGCTCAGCAACAACGACGGTTGTTGCGTGGCAATAAATCGAGCGGCCAAGATCGTTGGCGTGAAAAAATTTGTCCCTTACTTTGAGCAGCAACATCTATGCAGACAACATAATGTGCAGGTGTTTTCATCTAATTATGAACTTACAGTTGGGAATTTTTTTAGATGCCACATGTTGGAATTTTTCATGATAAATAAATTAGACGAAGAGAAGATAGGTAGTTACAGTTTTACTGTTTGTCTGGATATCTTGAAAAAGTAGATGGATGAACGCGTACCCCTTGAGCAAGGCTTATCAGTGTGAATAACGGATGATTTAGGTGTTAATATGATTGAGCAGAATAAGTCGTTTCCAGATGACTTCGGTTTTGACTACTGTCTTATATGGATTAATAGTGATAAATATCCCTCATTTATCAGTAAGCCACACCCTGACAGTGGCGAAATCATCCATGACGTTAGGGATAACTCAAAACCGTTTGCTCATGAACTTCCAATTTTAATAGACCTCGATGGCATCAATGTGGTGCCGGTTAATCTATATCTTCACTCTTTGTTGGCAGACCCTGATATATCCTCAGATAAAACAATTCAATCTCATGCAGTTGCGCTATTGAGCTTCTATCGGTGGCTGAATACGGAAATCCCCGAACATACTCACCCAAGGACAGGACTGCTGGTTGATAAAAAATGTCCGTTAACAATATATGACTGCACCGACAAGGTAGAGGAAAGTCCAATCGTGAGATATCGAGACTATTTACTGGAAAACCTTTATACCAGTGTAGTGGCACACTGAATTTGGCCACCTAATAAGAAATGTTATGATCTCATTCATAGCGAATTTAGGTGACAAAATGAATAAAAGTAAACGTGCACGATATAGCGCAGCGATTAAGCTCGAAACTGCCCAATTAGTCATTGACCAGGGCTATACACAAGAAGCGGCAGCCAAAGCCATGAACGTAGGTAAATCAACGGTCAGTAAGTGGGTAACGCAGCTTCAGGTCGAGCGCAAAGGGCTTGCTCCTA
>NZ_JAKKRH010000101.1:0-3230 GCF_025654465.1 Shewanella sp. SM101 | reverse complement strand
TTCAGTGGTGGTTTGTTTTAACTGAATAAAACGTGATGATGTGGGGTTCGTTGTTTGCACTGGCAAGGTTGAATTAGGCTGATACTCAGCCAGTAAAGCGCGCTGTTTATAGTAAGTGGTGATAGAGACATTATGGTGTTGGCAAAATTCGATATTAGTGCCACTAAACGAGCCGCGTTGTTGAAGTAGCATCTGCCACTGAGTAGTTGTTCTGTATGTTTTCATCACCTGCTCCAAATTTATCATTGARCAGGTATTTTTAGACAATCAGAACATCGATGCTAGGTGTACTTCGCTAGACGCATACCATGCAATTACATTCTGTTTTTAGCAATACGCAACTTCACTTGTACATGACTGTTGCTGAATCAAGTCGATTTGTGCCGGTGCATCAGCGCAACGCTATCATCACTAAACAGCTTAAACCTTATGCAACGAATAAAGACTTTAAGGACATAAAAAACCATCTTAAAGATTTGCTGCGTGTCGGCAGGAAAGGCGGCGATATGGAGGCTTGCATTAACAAAATGTTGGCTGCAATTGGTGGCACACCGGCTCAGCTTAATCGTGTTATGGACTTAGTAAGTTGGATTGTGGACATCATTGATGAAAAGCAACTATCAATGAGCTTTCTAACAAATGAGCATCCCTACACCAGTGACATTAAAGAATGCGAGCTAAGGCTAAATAGAGCCAATATTGAAGCTAGTTTTGATAGTGACGGCCAGCAAACACGACCTATAGAGCTAGTCTACCGTTATTCGTCAATTGACGCCTTGGAAGCCTTTTGCGCGGCATTTGAAGGGAGCACTGTTTATCGGCTTGATGATCGTGTGGTTAAGGCTGATTCAGCCACGCTGTATATTATTGAAATAGCACGATGGTCAACGCCAGTGGATGAATCAAGCAACTCATAGCAAAGTTTATTTTCAGAAACGTCTGCTTTCAGTGAGTTCCTGATGCTCGGGCGCTCTAAATTATGGGTATAGACAATCTGATTTGCCCTATATTTGCAGTTTTTCGTGAACCCTTAATTTCACAACTCTTTTAATCTGATATCCAAAGTCTGCATCCATACATAGCCCCTACGTAAACTGTCTAATAAGTCACATTATACGAACTATTGAGCATGTTATATCTATTTTACATGCTGTAAATTCAGTTCCATTAGTAAATAGATAAAAACCAAGGAGGCTTTATGAAAAATAAATAATGTGATCGTTGCCGGAGGGTGTTTTTGGAGTCTCGAAGACCTCCTTAGAAATCAGGACGGCGTGACGTCAACGAAGGTGTGTAGTGGCACTGAAATGGCGACTGCGCAAGACGTGAAGATGAGCTGTCTGATAGCAACGGATTATCAAGCAGAACCTTCTTAAATACAATTTATTCCACGCCAATACAGCGTGCTGTCTTTCAAATCACTAGGAGAAATTTATGTCACGTTTGAACACCCCTACCACAATCGACGCCGCGCCTACTGCTACCCATACCTCACTCAAGGCTGTGGAAAAACAACTGGGCCGCGTTCCTAACATGTTCCGCGTCGTTGCCAACAGCCCTGCTGCGCTGACTGGCTACCTGCAATTGAGCGCAGCATCAGCACAGGGCGGCTTGGGTACAGCGACTCTTGAGCGTATTGCCCTAGCCGTCGCTGAGATCAACGGCTGCGATTATTGCCTTGCTGCCCATTCCTTCCTAGGCCGTAAGGTGGCCAAGCTTGATGATGCTGAACTCACTGCCAACCGCAGCGGTGCATCAAATGACCCTAAGGCCGACGCAGCCGTGCGTTTTGCTGCCGCCGTAGTCCGCCAGCGCGGGCAAGTCAGCAATGACCAGGTCCAAGCGGTGCTGAACGCTGGCTACAGTGATGCACATGTAGTGGATATTCTGTTGGCTGTTGCCCTGAACACTTTCACTAACTACGTTAACGAAGTGACACAGACCGAGGTCGACTTCCCGGCCGTTCAACCACTAGGCATTGATGTCTAATCCATTGGTGCTCAACTACAGCAATTACCTAAGTTAGGTTCGACTCGAGTAAACATATAGTTTTTCTCAAGAGTCATATCATTTTAGTGGGCTACATAGAGTGAGTCCACATGGCTAAAAATAATTGGAGATATAAGATGACTATTCCCGAAATTGAAAATGGTGTCCAGACTACCAATATCCTTAGTAATAATCTCGGTGCAAAAGTCACTAAGTTTGGTATAGGTGGCATCTACGTTGCCATGACGATAATATATTTGTGGTTTGGTGGTATGAAATTCACTAGCTACGAAGCAAACGGTATACATGGTTTTGTTAGTAATAGCCCTCTGCTTTCATGGATGTATAGTTTCCTCAGCATTCAAGGATTCTCAAATTTTCTGGGTGTGCTTGAAATTTCAGTTGGCCTGTTAATCGCAGCACGAGTTTTCTCCCCTAAGCTCGCAATCTTGGGCGGTGTACTTTCAACCGGACTCTTTTTTACGACATTGTCGTTCATGCTGACTACACCCGGTGTTTTTGAGGCATCTCTTGGGTTTCCTGCGATCTCTGTGGTTCCTGGCCAGTTTTTGCTAAAAGATTTAGGCTTGTTTGTCGTGTCTATATTTATCGTAGGCACATCACTTACAGCACTGGAGCACAAAAACAAATAAGCCGCATCCGAAACAACTATAAGTTAGAGGGCCTTAAATTCTGCGGTATAGGTCTTGCAGTTCTTTTTAGCTGTCATAGGCACCTCGTTATGTGATTTTACTCACTTAGCGCGGTGTACAGAACTACTGGATCAGATCATTTTTTCGGGTTAACGGCCTAAGTGAAATAAATTCTGTAAACAGAAGGTCTCTTATAATCTGAAAGGCACATGGCTCTACTCTATAAGAGGACATTTATGAATACCTATCAAAAATCTATGAATGCGATTTCTGCTCTGACTAAGGAGCAGTATCGGGTGACGCAAGAAAATGGTACAGAGCGTCCAGGGACTGGTGAATTGCGGTGTTTTTCAAGATAGTTGTCACTCTTTGTTTAAATATTAAGCTGCATTTATTACGCCTTCTTCTGGTGCCTTATCTGGGTTGAGTGTTACAGCGCCAACCGCTTCACAATTTCTGATCTCTGTAGACCAACGCATCGGTTTTCTTTCCTTCGCCGCCTCAAGCACTTTCTTGCGCTTCGCTAAAATAGCGCCATCTTGCAGTGCATGACGTTGCCCTGGTGAGACAAAATTTAGCTGGCTGTGT
>NZ_JAKKRH010000011.1:0-129157 GCF_025654465.1 Shewanella sp. SM101 | reverse complement strand
CGATGACTTTGATAATCTGACGCTTCTCAAGTTGCCACCTTATTCACCGGAGTTGAATCCAATAGAGCAGGTATGGCAATGGCTGCGTCAAAATGTGTTGGCCAATCGTTGTTTTAGTGGTTATGACGATATTGTCGAACAGTGCTCTATCGCATGGAATACCTTCATTGAGAAGAAAGCAAGAGTGATAGAATTGTGTACTAGACCGTGGACAATTTTGACCAGTTAATTAATGTAATTGGTATTAGTTTCTAAATAGAGCTTCAACAGATAAACCTTGAGAACCCAATAAATCACGTAAGCGTTTTAATGCTTCCACTTGGATTTGACGAACACGTTCACGGGTTAAACCAATTTCAGCCCCCACATCTTCAAGCGTAGAAGGTTCATAACCTAACAAACCAAAACGACGGGCTAATACTTCTCTTTGTTTTGTGTTCAACTCGTTAAGCCATTTCACCACAGAGTTAGAGATGTCTTCATCTTGCACTTTATAGTCAGGGCCAACACTATCATCATCGGCCAATACATCTAATAATGCTTTCTCGTTATCGCCCCCCAAAGGCGTATCAACAGAGGTAATTTTTTCATTCAGCTTAAGCATGCGGCTCACATCAGAACTAGAAACTTGCAGTTTTTCAGCAATTTCTTCCGCTGTAGGTTCATGATCCAGTTTTTGTGCTAATTCGCGGGCTGTGCGCAAGTATACGTTGAGTTCTTTAACAACATGAATCGGCAAACGAATAGTACGAGTTTGATTCATGATAGCGCGTTCAATCGTCTGTCTGATCCACCAAGTCGCATAGGTTGAAAAACGAAAACCTCTTTCTGGGTCGAACTTTTCTACGGCACGAATTAAACCTAAGTTACCCTCTTCGATAAGATCGAGCAGTGCTAAGCCGCGGTTATTGTAACGACGTGCAATTTTTACGACGAGACGTAAATTACTTTCGATCATGCGATTACGGGATTTTGCACAACCTTTTAACGCCTTACGGGAAAAGTAAACTTCTTCTTCTGCGCTAAGCAGTGGGGAAAAACCAATCTCACCTAGATAAAGTTGAGTGGCATCAAGATTTTTTTGCAGGTCATCTTGGACCTGTTGTTCTATTCCTAGCTCTTGGACTAGATCGGTGGCAACTTCTTCTTTTTCAAGATCAAAGTCTACGGTTTCTACGGAAAAATCTACTAGTGCTTCTGCGGCAGTGCTATTTATGCGGCTCATGATCAAATCTCCCAAACCTAATTAAACTGCTGAATTAGTGCAATTTCCTATCCTCCATTTGCCAACAAGGCCCCAAACAATCATTGTTTAGGTAAATAAGTAAGTGGGTTTACAGACTGTCCATGGTAACGAATTTCAAAATGTAACATTACCCGATTGGCACCTGTATTGCCCATTTTTGCAACAGTCTGCCCTGCGAGGACATGTTGCTTTTCTTTGACTAAGATCTTATCCGTATGAGCATAAGCACTAAGGTAATCGTCACTATGTTTAATAATCACTAAATTACCGTAACCCCTAAGAGCACTTCCTGCGTATACCACCCGCCCATCTGCAGCAGCTTTGATGATATCTCCCCGATTTCCCGCGATCTTAATACCTTTATTTCCCTGCTCATTGGCAGAATAAGTTCCGATTAACTTCCCTCTTACTGGCCACTGCCACTGACTCACACTGGCTGGCAGTGTTGAGGTGGGTGGAACCATTAGCTGGTTAACGTTTTGTTGGGAACTTGTTACAAGGTACGCGGGCTTAGCTTTCTGATCAAGTGTTTTTTTCAGATCGTTACTTGACTTAGCATTAGACTGATAAACCTTATCATCTAATTGTTTTTTATCACTTTTACTTGAGTTAGCATCTGAATTACCCGTTATACTTCCATCTAAAGTCGTAGATTTTGATTGGTTACTAGATTTAGCATTAGCTAAATATAAAATCTGTCCAGGGTAAATTGTATAAGGGTTATCTAATTGATTAAGTTTAGCTATTTCAGAAAAGTCTTTCCCTGCAGCCCAAGAAATAGAGTAGAGTGTGTCGCCTTTTTTAACTTTATATGAATTCGATTTAATGTGGCCTTTGCTATTTTTAGAATAGCTATGGGAAATATTTTCGACGGGTGCGGGTCTGCTGGCCTGAAAGCTACAGCCTACAAGCAGAAATATAAAGCAAAGGTTTAAGAGTAAACCCGCATTCAACAATAAAAACTCCTTGGTAAGGTTGTATTACTGTTTATGATGAGAAAATGACGCCTTCTGTGCAAAACAAGCACTTCGCTTAACACAGTAGCACAACACAAGGTTAAGCTAACTCTCCATTAATTAAAGGTACAAATTTAACCGTTTCAATGGTTTCAGAACTAAAGCGGTCAGCAGTGCGCGTAATACGCATCAATTGTTGAGTATCCTCTCCCACAGGTAAGACTAACACCCCTCCATCAGCCAACTGAGACAGCAAAGCTTCTGGTATAGTCGCCGCCGCCGCAGTCACCATAATGGCATCGAACGGACTACGATTAGCCCATCCCAACCAACCATCACCATATTTGAACGACACATTATGCAAATCTAATCGTTTTAAACGCTGTCTTGCTTGAATTTGTAAACCTTTGATCCGTTCGATAGTACAAAGCTGAGGCACCAATTGAGCCAAAATGGCTGCCTGATAGCCCGATCCCGTCCCCACTTCTAACACTCGCTGTGGCATCTTGTGCAGTAAGAGTTCGCTCATACGGGCAACGATATAAGGCTGCGAAATAGTTTGCCCTTGTCCAATTGGCAAAGCCGTATTTTCATAGGCTTTATGGGCTAGCGCATTATCGAGAAACATTTCTCGCGGCGTATGCGATATCGCCTTTAACACGGCTTGATTACGGATCCCCGCATCTTGAAGCTTTTTAGCTAAATTCACCGCCGATGTTAAGGCAACTCGAGTCATATTTTATCTACCCAATTTTGCAATGCCGTTAGTTGTCCGTAGGCGGTTAAATCAACCGTCAAGGGCGTAATTGAAACATAGCCATTGGCGATAGCATGAAAATCAGTGCCCTCTGTGGCATCTTGCTCTTGTCCTGGTGGACCAAGCCAAAAGATTTCACGTCCGGCAGGATCTTGCGTTCGCACTATGCCTTCGGCCTTATGACGAGCACCGAGGCGAGTCACTTTGATCCCTTTAATTTGATCAAGTGGCAAGTCAGGCACATTCACATTTAAGATCTGATCTTTTGCCAAAGGCTGGGCCAACAAACCTTGAACTATCCGCCGAGCATAAACAGCAGCCGATTGATAATGTTCGAATTTACGGCCATTAAGCGAAATCGCTATTGCAGGAAAACCTAAAAAGCGTCCTTCCATCGCGGCGGCAACCGTCCCCGAATATAAGGTGTCATCGCCCATATTTGCCCCCGCATTGATGCCAGACACCACCATATCAGGTTCGCCATCACATAATTCTCGGATAGCCAAATGGACGCAATCTGTCGGTGTACCGTGAACGGAAATATAGCCATTATCTAACCTATTAATTCTTAATGGATTAGTCAAGGTTAATGAGTTGCTCGCACCAGAGCAATTTCGATCCGGCCCCACAGTCAGCACTGTCGCAATTTCAGCCAAAGCCTCAGATAAGGCTTTGATACCTGGAGCATTAATCCCATCGTCATTGCTAACAAGGATACGGATCATGACTCTGCTTCAGTCTTAACAGTATCAATGTTAGCGTTAATTACCTCAGGCGCAGGCTCCTGCACCAATGTCGCTTGCCATTGCTGCTCTTTAACATCTTGATAATTAACTAACTCTCTCAATAACGATGTTGCAAAACTGCCCGCAGGCAACACAAACTCCAGCACTAAGCCATCGGCGGTTTGTTCGTATTTAAGGCCTTGGGGCTCAAGCAGTAACGGACGACGTTCTTGCTCTAATCCGGCGTGCTCTAAACCATAGCAATCGTCAGCTAACTCACTCATGGCTAAGGTTTCCACCGCAGCAGCTTCACCTTGGGGTAACATCATGCCGCGCCCCCACAATGGTGCAGAAAGTTGAATGTCTTTTTCAATCAGACGCTTCAATACAATGAGATCCCATTCAGGCGTAACAAAGAAGCTTTTGCTGCCCGCTAACATCACACAATCACCCGCTAAAGGCTTAGTGCCATGGTTGGCTAAACGGTACGACACCACAGTGTTAAACAGATTTGAGCGCACGGCAGACAAATATATGCTGCGCTTATTTCTATCTTTCACTTTTTTACCCGCCATCATTTGGCGACCAAACACTAAGTTTTTGCCATCGTGACCAAAGCGCTGCTCACCAAAGTAATTGGGCACGCCCACTTGAGCGACCTTTTCGATACGACTGATAATGTCTTCCACTTTGGTGACATTTCTCAGGGTAAGAATAAAGCGGTTACCGACTAAGGCACCGATTCGCAGTTTCTTGCTGTGGCGGCTGCTCGACAATATAGTCAAACGCTCGCTATTGAGCTCCTTCCAAGCAGGCGTTTCTTTACCTGGAATACGCACACCGAACCACTGTTCTGTGATGGCATTTTTATCTTTTTGCCCAGCGTAGGTGACTTCCTTTGGATGCACCTTAGCGAACTTAGCGATCATTTCAGCGACTTGTACTGTATTTAGCCCTTCTTTGCGTACATGCAGCATATGATGTTCACCTTCACCCGTCGGGCTAAAAGGCAAAATCTCTTTCACGATAAAATCGCTATTTTGGGTTCTTAGATCTGCTGTACCTAAAGGCTTACCATACAGATAATGTAATTCGCTCATGGGACTTTTTTACTCTTAAGTTAATCGTGTTTGCGGGCCATAAGTACCACGGCTTCTACCGCAATACCTTCTTTACGCCCAGTAAATCCTAGCTGTTCAGTCGTGGTCGCTTTGACGTTAATGTCGTCAAGTTCCGAGGTTAAATCGGCGGCTAATATCTGGCGCATTGCCTCAATGTGCGGCGCCATTTTAGGGGCTTGCGCTATGATAGTGACGTCAAGATTACCCAGCACAAAGCCTTTCGCCCTCGCTAAAGCATAGCAATGACGCAGCAATACGCGGCTATCAGCACCTTTATAGGCGGCATCCGTGTCGGGGAAATGTTTACCTATGTCACCCAGCGCCAGTGCGCCGAGGATCGCATCGGAAATCGCATGCAGTACCACATCACCATCTGAATGAGCGACTAAGCCAGTTTCATAGGGCACTTCTACGCCACAAAGAATAAGGGGTCGTGCAGCACCAAATTTATGCACATCGAAACCATGGCCGATACGGATTTTCATTTAATATTCCTAACGTATTATTTTACTTGGATTATGACTATTTTGCGGCACGCATTAAAAACAATTCGGCCAATCCCAAATCATCGGGATGCGTCACTTTTATATTGTCAGCACGGCCCGAAACGAGTCCGGGTGATATCCCCGCCCATTCCATCGCCGAAGCCTCATCTGTGACTACCGCACCTGCAGCCAGAGCCGCATTGAGGTAATTTTTTAATTGCTGCGCTGGAAATAACTGCGGCGTCAATGCATGCCATAAATTATCGCGGCACACAGTGGCACTGATTTCACCCTGTTTATTCGCGCGCTTCATGGTATCGCGCACAGGCATAGCCAAAATAGCGCCTTGGGGGAATTGCACTCTGGATGCGAGTAACTTGTCGATATCCGTCGCGGTTAAACAAGGTCTTGCCGCATCATGCACTAAGGCCCAACTGTGCTCGGGCGCAATTTGCAGCGCCGCCAACACAGAATCAGCGCGTTCACCGCCACCTATTACTGTAATCAATTTGGGGTGCACGGCCTGTGGCAAGGTATCGAAGATAGTATCGTTCGAATGTAAGGCGACGATCACTTGAGAAATGTGCGGATGGGACAAGAGCTTATCTAAGGTATGAGCAAGAATACTCTGGCCGCACACCTCAAGATATTGCTTAGGTCTGTCGGCGCCCATACGGCTACCTATGCCTGCGGCGGGAACGATGGCAACCACAGCTTGAGTGACATGCTCAGCTTGGCGCTGCAATTCAATTTGTGTTACCAGATCAGATTGACTATCGGGATTGGATTGTTCATTTAATCCAAGATCTAAATGTCCTAGCTCTGTCATCCTAACTCCATATTACTGAGATGGACTCGATACCGAGCGCTCACCACCCACGACGCGATAGAAGGTCTCGCCTTCTTTAACCATGCCAAGTTCGTTGCGTGCGCGCTCTTCGATGGCTTCTGTACCACTTTTCAGATCGATGATTTCTTCCTTCAGCACTTGGTTACGCTCATTGAGTTTGGCGTTACCTTCTTGCTGGGCGGCAATTTGTTTTTGCAGAACGAAATATTCAGGAAGACTATTACCTCCCGACCAAAGACGGAATTGCAGTACACCGAGTAGCACTATGAGTGCAATGACAAAAAATTTCATGGAGGAATTAGCGTCAGTATCTTGGATTAAAAAAATATACAGCAGATAGTACAACAAAAAAGGCCACCAAGTGGTGGCCTTTTTACATCAAATATTAAATTACGCCTGACCTTTGATCTCTTTCAAACCACGGTATGGGGCTTTTTCACCTAATTGCTCTTCGATGCGCAGCAATTGGTTGTACTTAGCAACACGGTCAGAACGACACAGTGAACCGGTTTTGATTTGGCCAGCAGCAGTACCTACGGCTAAGTCAGCAATAGTTGAATCTTCAGTCTCACCACTACGATGTGAAATCACGGCGGTATAACCCGCTTCTTTCGCCATACGAATAGCCGCTAAAGTCTCAGTCAATGAACCAATTTGGTTAAACTTGATAAGGATTGAGTTAGCAATACCGTTTTCAATACCACGGGTTAAGATTTTAGTGTTAGTAACGAATAAATCGTCGCCCACTAATTGGATCTTGTCACCCATGATTTGAGTTTGATAAGCCCAGCCGTCCCAATCTGATTCGTCTAAGCCGTCTTCGATAGACACGATTGGATATTGGTCAGCCAATGATTTTAAGAAATCAGAGAAACCGTTCGAGTCGAAGACTTTGCCTTCGCCCGCTAAATCGTATTTGCCGTCTTTGTAGAATTCAGATGCAGCGCAATCCAGCGCTAACGTCACATCAGTACCTAACTTGTAGCCAGCCAGTTCAACCGCTTCTTTGATAATGGCTAACGCATCAGCGTTTGACGCTAAGTTAGGTGCAAAACCACCTTCGTCACCCACAGAAGTGCTTAGGCCTTTGTCGTGCAATACTTTTTTCAGTGTATGGAAGATTTCAGCGCCCATGCGCAGTGCTTCACGGAAGGTTTTCGCGCCAACAGGTTGCACCATGAATTCTTGGATATCAACGTTGTTATCCGCGTGCTCGCCACCGTTTAAGATGTTCATCATAGGCACAGGCATAGAATATTGGCCTGGTGTACCGTTTAATTCAGCGATATGCGCGTATAAAGGAATACCTTTAGATGCTGCTGCTGCTTTAGCAGCCGCTAAAGACACAGCCAGAATCGCGTTTGCGCCTAACTTGTCTTTGTTTTCTGTGCCATCTAAGTCGATCATGATTTGATCAAGCTCAGCTTGTGCCGTCGCATCTTTGCCTAATAATGCAGCGCGGATGACACCGTTTACGTTAGCAACAGCGGTTAATACGCCTTTGCCTAAATAACGGCTCTTATCGCCATCACGTAATTCTAACGCTTCGCGGCTACCGGTTGATGCACCAGAAGGCGCCGCAGCCATACCCACAAAACCACCTTCTAAATGCACTTCGGCTTCAACAGTTGGGTTACCACGAGAATCCATAATCTCGCGACCAATCACGTTAATAATCTTAGCCATAACACCCTCGATTTAAGTTTAAAGATAAAAGAAAAAACCAATACCTATGGGAATAAATGGAAGTCACATACCGCAGAAAATAACCAAATTCCATTTACGGTTTGCGTCCATACAGATGCAACTAGTACGCATGCTGTTTATACCCAGAGGTATTAAGTTCTTATGTTTCAAGTCGCGACGAGTGTAGCAAAAGGCCGGCCCCACTGTCGCGGGTCCGGCCTCACATATTCTTACTTCAGATCACGTTTTTGATGCGCACTTGCCGCAGCAATAAACCCTTCGAACAATGGGTGACCATCGCGCGGCGTTGAGGTGAATTCAGGATGGAATTGACCTGCAACAAACCATGGGTGATCTTTTAATTCGATCATTTCCACCAGTTTACGATCAGAAGACAAACCGCTGAAGATCATGCCAGCCTGCTCTAAACGCTCTCTGTATTTGTTGTTCACTTCGTAACGGTGACGATGACGTTCTACACAGCTGTTGCCTTTGTAGGCTTGAGCCGCTTTTGAACCCTCGAGTAAATGACACAATTGAGCGCCTAAACGCATAGTGCCACCTAAGTCAGACGCCTCATGGCGCTGCTCAACATTACCTTCTTCGTCAATCCATTCAGTGATCAAACCCACCACTGGGAACGGTGTTTCTTTATTGAATTCAGTTGAATGTGCATCAGCCATACCTGCAACATTACGCGCAAATTCAATCAGAGCAACTTGCATACCTAAACAAATACCGAAATACGGTAAATTGTTTTCACGGGCAAATTTTGCCGCCAGTATCTTACCTTCAACACCACGCTCGCCGAAGCCGCCTGGTACTAAGATACCGTCTAAACCCTGTAAGACTTCTTCGCCTTTGGCTTCTACGGTTTGTGAATCAATGTACTTGATGGTCACTGATACGCGGTTTTTAAGGCCAGCGTGTTTTAATGCTTCGTTGACTGACTTATAGGCATCTGGCAGTTCAATGTATTTACCCACCATACCAATAACGACTTCGCCGTTTGGATTAGCTTCTTGATAAATAACATTTTCCCACTCAGACAGATCCGCTTCACGGCATTCTAAACCGAAACGCTTAACCACTAAGTCATCCAAACCTTGTGAACGTAACAAAGCTGGGATTTTATAAATACTATCAACATCTTTTAATGAAATAACCGCACGCTCTTCGACGTTACAGAACAGCGAAATTTTGGCTTTTTCATTCGCAGGAATCGCACGATCACCACGGCAAACCAGCACATCTGGTGCAATACCGATAGAACGCAGCTCTTTCACTGAGTGTTGAGTTGGCTTAGTTTTCACTTCGCCTGCAGCACCTAAGAAAGGCACTAAGGTTAAATGCATGAACAGAGTACGATCACGACCCAGCTCAACACCGAGCTGACGGATAGACTCTAGGAACGGCAAAGATTCGATATCACCCACAGTACCGCCGATTTCGACGATAGCCACATCATGGCCTTCGCCACCTGCTAATACTTTTTCTTTAATCGCATTAGTGATGTGTGGGATAACCTGAATAGTTGCGCCCAAATAATCGCCACGACGTTCTTTACGTAATACTTCTTCGTAAATACGACCGGTAGTGAAGTTGTTACGACGATTCATCTTAGTACGAATGAAACGCTCGTAGTGACCCAAGTCGAGATCTGTTTCTGCACCGTCTTCAGTAACAAATACTTCGCCATGTTGGGTTGGGCTCATGGTACCCGGATCAACGTTAATGTAAGGGTCCAGTTTCATGATGGTTACATTGAGACCGCGGGCCTCTAAAATTGCAGCTAATGATGCTGCTGCAATGCCTTTACCTAGTGATGAAACAACGCCACCAGTAACGAAGATATACCTTGTAGTCATGCTGAACCTGAGAAAATGAGTTTGAAAATACGTGCTTGTAAGAAAGCACTAGGACGGGGCAGTAGTATACCAAAGGCGGCGCGATTCGACAAACACCAATCGGGATAATTTGCCGTTTATCTCGTCTCTGTCGCTTTTACTTGGTCCCAATAGGCATCAAGCTCCATTAATGTGTGCTCTTCCATGCTTTTACCGCTCTCACTCGCCAACTGTTCTACGCCGCGAAAACGGCGTTCAAATTTAAGATTGGCTTGGCGCAACGCTTGTTCTGGATCGACCTTAAGATGGCGAGCTAAATTCACCACGGCAAATAGCAAGTCGCCCATTTCGGACTGCACTTTAGCTTGGTCTTGCTCTGGTTGCTTCACCTCATGCAAGACTTCATCGATTTCTTCATGGATTTTAGCGACCACGGGCTCAAGCTCGGCCCAATCAAACCCGACTCGCGCCACCCTTTGCTGAATTTTGATTGAACGTGACAGCGCGGGTTGTGAGCGAGGAATATTGTCTAGCGCTGAAACAATAATATCGGCTTGGGTTTCACCCGCCACTTGCTGTGCCTTTTGTTCACGTTCACTCGCCTTAATCGCCTCCCAATTGGCTTTCATCGCTTTGGCGCTATCGCCAATTTGTACATTTTGCTCACCAAACACATGGGGATGACGACGGGTTAACTTGTCGCTGATTTTCTCAATCACGCTCGAAAAATCAAATAACCCCTGCTCTTTGCCGAGCTGACAATAGAATACGATTTGAAATAACAAATCCCCGAGTTCATCGGGTAACTCATCCCAGGCTAAACGTTCTATGGTATCGGCAACTTCATAGGCCTCCTCTAAGGTAAAAGGCACTATGGTTTGAAAGGTTTGCGCTTTGTCCCATGGGCAACCCGTGTGCGGATCACGCAGTTTTTCCATTATCTTAAGTAGCGGCTCTACATCTGTTATAGACAGTTCTGTTGTAGACAGTTCCGTTGTAGAAGTTTCAGTGATAGAAGGTTCAGTAGAAAATGAGGTTAATGGCGCCGTGTGGGAAGTCATGCTGATGTCCTTTAAAGATAAATGCTAAAACAGGCTAATACTCAGGAAGAACAAAAAGAATACGCCTCAGCAGTGCTTATTAGCGAAAGGCTATAATAAAGCGATGATGATAAGCTAGGTAAAATAAAAGCGCTATTTTGATGCTGAGATCAGATTTTAGTGCCGTATTTCAACTAAGACTTATTTTAACGAAAGAGCGTTCGCTCCATTTCGTAATTCACTCATCTCGTGAGCAATAAATTGACAACCTTGTTACCCTGCAAATTCTCATCTATGTCCTGCATACAAGTATTTAGCGCAAGCCATCTTAAATGATAAGATACGCAGCAATATTTCAATGAAGCTAAAACTCACCGAGTGAAGACCTGACAATTTCGGCCAAACTATGCACATGAAACTATGCACATGATAAATGCGGTCCTTCAATTTATTCATTTGATTGATGTTAGGTATATTTCGATTCTGTCGTCCGATGTTAGGACGCACACCCTTATCGTTTTTAAGCATTACTGGAGACAAAACTCATGACAAACGTGACAGTGGATGCCACGCAGTTAACGACTAAGCCATCCCAAGATGGTTTTTATATGCCTGGCGAATGGGCTGCGCAGCAAGCGGTGTGGATGATTTGGCCCTATCGTCCTGATAACTGGCGTGCAGCCGGTGCTTATGCTCAGGCGACCTTTGCTAAGGTAGCCGATGCCATTGGTGCGGCAACTCCAGTGTATATGGGTGTTCCTAAAGCCTTTTTAGCCGAAGCTAAAGCCGTTATGCCATCCCACGTTACCTTGGTTGAAATGGACAGTAACGATTGCTGGGCTCGTGACACTGGGCCAACAGTGGTTGTAAATGACAATGGCGAATGCCGTGGTGTTGACTGGGGTTTTAATGCTTGGGGCGGCCATAACGGTGGTTTGTACTTCCCATGGGATAAGGACGAGCAAGTCGCGCAGCAAATGCTTGCGCAGCATGGTTTTGCCCGTTACAGCGCGCCGCTGATCCTCGAAGGTGGCTCCATCCATGTCGATGGTGAGGGCACCTGTATGACGAGTGCAGAATGTTTGCTCAATGCCAACCGTAACCCTGAACTGACAAAAGAACAGATTGAAGATTTACTGCGTGACTATTTGAATGTTAAGCAGTTTATCTGGTTGCAAGATGGCGTGTATATGGATGAGACCGATGGCCATATCGACAATATGTGCTGTTTCGCCCGTCCTGGTGAAGTCATTCTGCACTGGACCGATGATGAGACTGATCCACAATATCCACGCTCAAAAGCGGCGCTAGAGGTGTTGCAAAATACCGTGGATACCAAAGGCCGTAAGTTAAAAATCCATCTATTACCACAACCGGGGCCGCTGTATTGCACCGAAGAAGAATCAAAAGGTGTGGCTGAAGGCACTGGCGTGCCACGCACGGCGGGTGAGCGTTTAGCCGGTTCTTATGTGAACTTTTTAATCACCAATAATCGCATCGTATTCCCGTTGCTTGATCCTGCAACCGATGATATCGCAGCCGAAAAACTACAGGAAATCTTCCCAGAGCATGAAATTGTGGGTGTGTCAGCCCGTGAGATTTTATTAGGTGGCGGCAATATCCATTGTATTACTCAGCAAATCCCTGCTGGAAAGTAACCCAAGGAGAACAGCATGACGATTGATGTCACTGTTATTACACCACAATTGGCTTTCTGCGGGAGGGCATAAGATGTTTGAAGTCACTGAAGTTTCTATTGCCGAGCTGCGTGCAGCACTCGAATCAGGCCGCACCACCGCAGTGGAGCTGGTGAAGTCTTATCTCGCACGGGTTGAGGCTTATGACGGCCCTGCGACAAAGACCAAGCTTAATGCGTTAGTAGTCCACAATCCCAATGCGCTCAAAGAAGCTGAGGCGTCAGATGCGCGCCGCGCCCGTGGTGAAATACTGAGCCCACTTGAGGGTATTCCTTACACCGCCAAGGATAGCTATTTGGTGAAGGGACTGACAGCGGCGTCTGGCAGCCCAGCCTTTAAGGATTTAGTGGCGCAATATGATGCCTTTGCCGTTGAGCGCCTACGCGCCGCGGGTGCCATTTGCCTAGGCAAAACCAATATGCCACCTATGGCCAATGGCGGTATGCAGCGTGGTCACTATGGCCGCGCTGAAAGCCCATACAATGCTGAATATCTTACTGCACCATTCGCTTCGGGCTCTTCTAATGGGGCGGGCACGGGCACAGCGGCAAGTTACTCTGCTTTTGGTCTTGCCGAAGAAACTTGGTCGAGTGGCCGTGGTCCTGCGTCCAATAACGGTTTGTGTGCCTATACACCGTCTCGCGGCGTGATTTCCGTGCGTGGTAACTGGCCGTTAACCCCGACCATGGATGTGGTCGTGCCCTATACTCGCACAATGGCGGATATGCTTGAAGTGCTGGATGTGATTGTGGCCGACGATCCTATCACCCGTGGCGATCTCTGGCGTCTACAACCTTGGGTCCAAATTCCTAAAGCATCAACAGTTCGCCCAGAATCTTATCTGGCGCTGGCGGCTAGCGCCGATACGCTCAAGGGTAAGCGTTTTGGCGTGCCGCGCATGTACATCAATAAAGATGAATTGGCGGGCACTAGCGAAAATCCGGGCATTGGCGGGCCAACGGGTCAACGTATTCATACTCGCCAATCGGTTATCGATCTATGGGAAGCAGCTCGTAAAGCCTTAGAAGCCGCTGGCGCCGAAGTGATTGAAGTCGATTTCCCGTTGGTATCAAATTGCGAAGGCGACCGCCCAGGTGCGCCGACCGTGTTTAACCGCGGTATCGTCACGCCTCAGTTCCTCCATGATGAATTATGGGAACTCTCAGGTTGGGCATTCGATGAATTCCTGCGTGCTAACAATGACCCTAAACTCAACAAGCTTGAAGATGTTAACGGCTATCTGATTTTCCCACACGATTTAGGCACCTTGCCTAACCGTGAAGGTGACTTAGCGGCAGGCATGGAAGAGTACGTCAAAATGGCTAAGCGTGGTCTTAAATCCTATGACCAGATCGACAGTATTCCCGATGGTCTGCGTGGCTTAGAGAAGACGCGTAAGCTAGATCTCGAAGACTGGATGGACGAGCTAAAGCTCGATGCAGTACTGTTCCCAACCGTGGCAGATGTCGGCCCTGCCGATGCGCATGTGAATCCGGCTTCCGCCGATATCGCTTGGAGCAACGGAGTTTGGGTCGCTAACGGAAACCTTGCGATTCGCCATTTAGGCGTGCCGACTGTGACTGTGCCTATGGGAGTGATGGCCGATATTGGCATGCCAGTCGGTTTGACCTTCGCAGGTCGTGCCTATGACGATAACAACCTGCTTAAATTTGCAGGTGCATTTGAGTCAACAGGTGACAGGCGCATGATCCCGCCACGCACGCCAAAGCTTGGTGAATAAGCGCTAAGACAATGCATAAACCTAAGCACTAAATGTATGAGCTTAAAAATGAAAACGGGATTGGCATCAGAATGCCAATCCCGTTTTTTTAATACCGACGTCGATACCTTTTCAACAAAGCTAGACTTATGCTGCTGTAAAACATGCTGCTGTAAAACAGACAACAACACTTAACGCGTCTTATCTTAATGCCAAGAGCTCTTTTCTGACGATCTCTGCACCTGCACTCAAGGCGTTGAGTTTGCCTCTTGCGACTTGATGGGATAAAGGCGTCATGCCGCAGTTAGTACAAGGATAAAGCTTGTCGGCATCGACAAATTTAAGGGCTTTTCGTAGGGTGTCAGCCACTTCCTCTGCGGTTTCAATCGTGTCGGTGGCGACATCAATCGCGCCGACCATGACTTTCTTACCGCGAATGAGTTCAAGTAGCTCCATTGGCACATGGGAGTTGTGACATTCTAGCGAGATAATATCGATATTAGACTTTTGCAGTTTAGGAAACACTTCTTCATATTGGCGCCACTCTGAGCCCAAGGTTTTTTTCCAATCTGTATTGGCTTTGATGCCGTAACCATAACAAATATGCACCGCCGTTTCGCATTTAAGCCCTTCAATGGCTCTTTCTAAACACGCAATACCCCAATCGTTTACCTCATCAAAAAATACATTAAAGGCAGGCTCATCAAATTGGATAATATCAACACCCGCAGCTTCTAATTCTTTGGCTTCCTCATTAAGAATTTTGGCAAATTCCCACGCAAGCTTTTCGCGACTTTTATAATGGTCATCATAAAGCGTATCTATCATGGTCATAGGCCCAGGCAGCGCCCATTTAATCGGTTGTGTGGTTTGCTTGCGTAAAAATTTGGCATCTTCAACAAACACCGACTTTTGACGGCTCACAGGGCCGACAACCGTGGGCACACTTGCATCATAGCGATCACGAATTTTAACGGTTTTACGTTTTGAAAAATCAACGCCGTTGAGGTGCTCAATAAAGGTAGTGACAAAATGTTGCCGCGTTTGCTCGCCATCACTGACAATATCAATCCCTGCTAGCTGTTGATCCTGTAATGACAAACGCAGTGCATCGTGTTTACCGGTAATTAATTCCTCTCCTTGCAACTTCCATGGAGACCAAAGTGTTTCAGGCTCTGCAAGCCATAAAGGTTTAGGCAAACTGCCCGCAGTTGAAGTCGGTAACAGTGTCTGGTTAAGCGATGTTTTATTAAGTCGTGTTGTCATAATAATGATGCCGTATTAGATTAATTATTGAGCGTGACAATTAGGCGCAGAGCGACTAAAGGTAATTAGCTTACCATTGTTCAAAAAACGTTTGATAAGGCTTGATAAAGTGCTCCGCTGCAAATTTGCCTTGCTCATTCGCCAATTGGCTACGTTCTGCTCGGTCATAAACAATTTGAGTCAGAGAATGATCCAGATTTTTCAAATTAGGTTGATAGCATTTTCCGGCAACAGCATTGGCATTATAAATCTCAGGGCGATAGATTTTTTGAAAGGTGCCCATAGTGCTGATGGTGCTTATCAACTCAAGATGAGTGTAATCATTCAGTAAATCACCAAAGAAATAAAAAGCTAAAGGCGCCACGCTATTTGGCGGCATAAAATAGCGCACCTGTAAGCCCATTTTTTTGAAATATTGCTCAGTTAAAGACGATTCATTTGGCTGATATTCAACCCCTAATACGGGATGCTGATTCTCAATTCTATGGTAGGTTTTATTATCCGACACACTGAGGCAGATAACCGGTGGCTTATTAAAATTCTGTTTGTAAGCATCAGAATTAACAAAAGACTGAAATAGCTTGCCATGTAGACCACTAAAATCATCTGGAATACTAAATTTGGCTTGGCCCTTATTATGTTCTGCCAGTAACACGCTAAAGTCATAATCGCGTACGTAAGATGAAAAGTTATTGCCGACAATGCCTTCAATGCGCTTATTGGTTTTATGATCAACAATATTGGTTTTCAATACTTCAATCGATGGGAAGGTTTGACCGCTGCCGTCAATATCCAAATTAACGGAGATAATTTCCAGCTCAACGCTATAACGATCGCCTTTAGGATTATCCCAATGCGCTAAGGCATTAAAGCTGTTATCAATCATCTTTAACGCGTTGCGTAAGTTCGCTTGGCGATGACTGCCTCTGGCCAAATTAGCAAAGTTGGTCGTGATACGCGTCTTGTCTGAGGGATGATAATTTTCATCAAGACAAATGCTGTTAATCGTAAATGTAAAATGCTTATTCATAGTGATCCAGTATCCCATTGCCTGATTTCAAACCTGAGTTTATGCCCTGCGCTTCTAGCTTCTCGACCCGACTCTGATAGACATTATTTGTGTTCTGTCTGAGGTTCTATTTAACTTAAGTGCCGATGACTTAAGTCCTGATGGCTTAGCTAGGGTGCAACTTCAAGCTTGTCTAATATTTCGCTTGGAGTCATTTATACGTGGTTCGGCACATGAACAAAAACGGTTTTATTTCACATAGAACATGAGCCATATTCATGATCAACTAGCATGGCGTTGTTGATTAACCAGAACTCGGGATAGGGAAAAGCAGGAAAGCAGGAAAGCAGGAACAGCAATATGTTTTCGAGTTAGTTCTCCTAGAGCCGGCTTGTAATAGCCGATTACACATATTTTCCCAAAGCTCGTTGTATTACCTGTTGCGCGATATTTATTGTCATTGTGCCCCAGTGACTCGCCGCCTATTTATTTTAAAAGAAGCATCCCTGAGGGCTCTACTAAAACATGTTTTAGTAGGTCACTGGTGCAACAATGCCAATCTTAACTAACCCTCTCGCTGCTCGTTTAGCTAAAAAACTATTGCATCATTGTGAGCTATGACCGATTAATCACTCAGTGCGCAGAGGATAATTTGACTTACATTTAGTCATTCCAAAAATATGGAAGTAAAGACAGATTACACCTCTATCTAAGTGACTAAATTTAGCGTACCAGTACAATACTTACTTATTATGTGAGAGTTGGAATTTAGGCTTTTATTGATAATGTTGCACCAAAAGCAATTAGACCCAAACCACACGCCTGATTAATTCTATGACCAAACTTTTGAATTATGTGACTCGCTTGTACAGATGTGACTAGGTAAGCGACTATACAAAACCAAGCCATATGTAGAAGTGCAATGTAAACGCCATAGCTAATAACGAAAGACATACCTTCATTATTGGCTGAGATTAGTTGGCTAAAGACGCTTAGAAAGAAAAGCATTGTTTTAGGATTCAATACATTACACAAAAAACCTTGAAATATGTACTTTCGAGTATGTGTGGGTTGGTCTGTTGAGTTTTCATAGTCTAATTTCAACTTAGAACTGACTAACCCTGTTACACCGAGATAAATTAAATACGCCGCACCAATGTACTTCACTATGCTAAATAAAACCGCATTCTGAGAAACTAAGTGACTAATCCCTATCACTGAATAGGTAATATGCACACAAACACCAATCCCTATCCCAAGAGCCGTTAATATGCCCGCTTTTCTGCCAAAAATTGCACTGTTTTTAAATACTAAAACAAAGTCAGCACCAGGGCTTACTACGATTAAAAGCCCAAATACTGCAAAACTTATTAACTCCATTTTCTATCCTAACTGTTCATGATTTTAAAATAATTGTATAGATTTATTGGTAAGTTATAATCGAAAAAAAGGCATCCTAAATGTGAGAAAAAGTCACAGATGAGACATTTAAAAGCATTCTATGTATTTCATATTACGGCAGAGTCATCGAGTTACAGTAAGGCAGCAGAAAGACTTCATATCACTCACGGAGCAGTGAGTAAGCAAATTAAATTGCTAGAGAGCCATTTGTCGAAGTTACTGTTTTACAAACAAGGTAGAGGAATGTGTCTCACGCAAGAAGGTGAGCTACTCAAGCTGTACACTGATATTGCGTTTAATGCTCTAGATAATGGAGTTAAGAAGCTAACGAGGGAAAGCAATAAGCATCTTGAAGTTTCCTGTGAGCCCACATTAACTATGCGCTGGCTGATGCCTCGGCTGGCCAGTTTTTTCCAGCTTACGGGTATTGATGTTCGACTATCAACAGCAGGAGGGCCTGTGGATTTATGTGAAACAGGATTATCTTTAGCCATCCGGCGTGATGACTTCGATATTAGCCCAGAATATACGACACACAACTTAGTCAATGAGTGGGTTGGCCCTGTTTTTTCGCCTGAATATTGGAACAAAGCTCAGCACAACTTAGATGATATCGTTTTGCTTCATAGTGAAACGAGACCTTCTGCATGGTCAGATTGGTCATCACGTTCAACACATGCCTTTAATATCAATAAGTCTAAATCCTTTGAGCATTTTTATTTCTGCTTACAGGCGGCCGTTGACGGTTTAGGGGCTGCTATAGGGTCATATCCTCTGATAATCGATGACTTGAAAAACGGGAGACTGGTGGCTCCATTTGGATTTACTCAATCTGGACATCGTTATGTACTGCTCAGCCACACAGAAAGACTGGGAAGCAATGAATTGGAGTTTTTAAACTGGTTAGAAAAGACAATGTCCTTATGCCAGCCTGAAACTCTTAGTTCGTAATTGTAGTGGGTTAGTGAATTTGATCTGCTATTTGTAGGCGACTCGCGTGGTTTGGAGTAGAAAAAGTTATCTGAAAGAGAGGGCTCTCCATCTCGTAGTAACACGAAAATATCCAAAAGTTTCTTATGTTCAATCGAATGACTTCGCTCAAGTCTAATCAGGTTGAACAATTTAACAGAATACTTATGACTTAGTTTTTGAACCTACGGGTTACACTAATACTTGAAAGGTGAGCCATGGTGATTTGCGAGACGACCGTCCGCCCCATGGACGTGGCGGTCGAGCATCCAAGGACGGAGTGACTACGCGTCGGGGAGCAAATGCCATGGCAAACCATGGCTCAGAACGATGAACACTCCCTACCGCCCCAATCCTTTATCTCTTGCTTCTAGATGACTTCTAGATATCGCTCGCTTCGAAAGGCGTTGCTAGTCTTAAAGCCGTCTTGCCTCGATCACGCTATCGACTTGGGTCAGTTTCGATAACACCCGCGATAAACCATCGAGGTTATAAAGCTCTAGTTCCAACTCAATCGCGGCGGTCTGGTTTTTTGTATCCGATGACGAGCTCATGGCTAATACATTGGATTTTTCGGCAGCCAACACTGAGGTTAAGTCACGCAATAAGCCACTGCGATCGTGGGCTAATACCCGCAGACGCATGCGATAACCGCCGGAGTAATTTTCGCCCCAGACCACATCGACGCCACGCTCTGGGTGAACCCGCATTAACTCTTTAACTTGTTCACAATCAGCGCGATGCACAGAAATACCACGCCCTTTTGTAATAAAACCTAAGATCTCATCACCGGGAACTGGCTGACAACAACGGGCGATATGGTTAAGCAAGTTACCCACACCGTTGACTTCAACCTGACCACGTCCACTGGCGGTCGGCTTATGTTGGCCTTTCTTAACTAATTCTTCGACCGCATCTTCTTCTGACACTTCGTCGAGTCGCAGACGGCTTTGAATATGGTTAACCACTTGATGCAGACGCACATCACCGCCACCAATCGCCGCTAGTAAGTCATCCATGCTCGCCATATTAAAGCGCTCGACCGCGATAGCCGCGTCTTTAATTTTAAGGCTCACCCGCGCCAATTCGGATTCAAGCATTTCTTTGCCGGCGACAATATTCTTGTCTCTGTCCTGCTGCTTAAACCAATGCTGGATTTTCGAACGCGCACGCGAGGTGCGGATATAACCTAAGTTAGGGTTAAGCCAGTCGCGCTTAGGATTGGGCTGTTTCGAGGTGATGATCTCGATACGCTCGCCCGTTTCAACCTGATAGGTGAACGGCACAATACGGCCATCGACCTTAGCGCCAATACATTTGTGCCCCACTTGGGAGTGTATGTAATAGGCAAAGTCGAGCACGGTTGAGCCCAGTGGCAAGTCGACGACTTCACCGCTTGGGGTGAACACATAGACTCTGTCTTCAAACACTTGGCTGCGCACTTCTTCGACCAAGTTGCCACTTTCGACCACGTCTTCCTGCCATTGCAGAATTTTACGCAGCCAGTTAATTTTTTCTTCGTAGCCGCTTTGCTTACCGGAATGATTGCCTTCTTTGTATTTCCAGTGCGCGGCTACACCGAGTTCTGCATCTTCATGCATGTCTTGGGTACGAATTTGAATTTCAACGGTTTTGCCCTCAGGCCCCACCACCACGGTATGAATCGATTGATAACCGTTAGGCTTAGGGTTAGCGACATAATCGTCAAATTCCCGTGGAATATGGTGCCAAAGCGTATGCACCACACCTAACGCGCCATAACAATCCTGCAGACGTTCAGTCACGATACGCACGGCGCGCACGTCAAACAACTCATCAAATTTGAGGTGCTTACCCTTCATCTTGCGCCAAATACTGTAGATATGTTTCGGCCGGCCGTAGACCTTAGCGCGAATTTGATCTTCATCTAATCTTTGTTGCAACTGACTGACAAACTTGTCGATAAAGACTTCACGATCCAGTCGTTTGCCATCTAATTGCTTAGCAATGTCTTTATAGGTATCAGGATGCAGATAGCGGAAAGAAATATCTTCCAGCTCCCACTTTAATTGACCAATACCCAAACGGTTAGCCAGCGGCGCGTAAATATCGGCAATTTCACGGGCCAACAGCACGCGAGTTTCTTCGTCGGCATTTTTCACCGCCCGTAGCAAACACACACGCTCAGCCAGCTTAATCACCACGGCGCGCACATCTTCAACCATAGCCAATAACATGCGGCGGATATTGTCGATTTGTGGCTCGGTTGAACGACTATTAGGATTGATTTTCAACGCGCCGATGGCGTTCATGGTCACGACACTCGCCACTAAACGCGCCAGCGGCTCACCAAATTTCTCTTGGATGGCTTCTTCGGTCAATAACCCAGCATCGAGCACCACAAACAAAATTGCCGCCTGCAGGGTTTCAATGTCCATGTTTAGCGGTGCGAGGATTTCAATCATCTCTCGAGCACGTTCGAGCAGTTCTCTCTTCGCCGCAGGACTCTTGGCTGGTAAGGCGTCAATCTGCCCTATCAAAGAGAGCAGCATCTGCGCTTCATCGGCATGACCAACATAGCGAGCTACCCAATCTTCTAAGTGAAAATCGGGATCATTAAAGTGCGCTTCGCGAACAGAGACCATCTAATTTATTTCCTTATCCGTGCTCAGAGAGAAAGTGGGCACCACTTCAGCTCTCCTATCTTCAGCATTGGCGCGAACTTGTCAAACCCAACCGACGTAATAATCACATTTTTTACGTTATTCAAACGCTTTGCTTACTTTGCCAGCGCAAATTACTTGGTTAATTCAAACAGTGCCATGGCTTCGATATGGTGTGTTTGTGGGAACATGTCGATAAGTCCCAATTGCTGTAAGCGGTAACCGCGCTCTAACAGTACTGCGCTATCGCGGGCTAAGCTCGCAGGATTACAAGAAACATACACGACTTTGCGGGGCTTCATCTTCTTTAGCCATTGCAAGCTTTCAAATGCCCCCGCACGGGCGGGATCGAGCAGTAATTTATCAATCTTGCCCATCCAAGGCTCAAGGGATAAATCCGCACTCAAGTCGCCGTGGTAAAAGGTCAGTTTATCCAGATTGTTAGCTTTAGCGTTCACCCGTGCCTGAGTCACCATTTCGGCAACCCCTTCGACGCCAATCACATCCGCGCCCATTTTCGCTAAGGGCAAACTGAAATTACCCATGCCGCAGAACAAATCCAAAATGCGCTCATCTGGCGCTGGCGCTAACCAATCCATCGCTTGAGCGACCATGGCCTTGTTAATCTGTCCGTTCACTTGCACAAAGTTACCTGGGGTGAAACTTAAGCTCACCGCATCCAACTGCGCATTTTCATCTAACAGTTGATAAACAGGTAACACTAACTCAGCGCCGACGCCTTGGAATTGGCCTTCATTATCCTGCAGACAAATATGGATCTGATGCAGCTCAGCAAAGGCGGACAACTTAGCGAGATCTTTATCGTTTAACGCCTTAGTGATACGCAGCACGGCAAAGTGACCATTATCGGCGGCAATTAACTCAAGATGACCTAAGCTGGCTTTAGCTGACAATTGGTTCAGCAACTTAGCAAAGGGGACGATCAAGTCCGATAACGGCTTAGCTAACACCAGACATTGACTGATTGGCACCACATTGCTGCTACTGGCGGCGCGAAAGCCTAAACTTAAGTGCTTGGTATTTTTATCAAATAAAGTTGCAAGACGGGCGCGGCGACGATAATGCCAACCTTCCCCCGTGAGTGCGGGCGATAAAGCACCACCTTCAGTGCCAGCAAACTTAGCCATAATATCCAGCAACGCGGCTTCTTTATGCTCACGCTGACCCGATAATGACATATGCTGTAAGTCGCAGCCGCCGCAGGTGTGGTAGTGTGGACACTCAGGCTCAACGCGCTCAGGACTTGATGAATCGACTTTAATCAACTTGGCACGGGCATAATTTTTCTTTTGCTCGGTGAGCTGTACCGTCACGGTTTCATCGGGCAAAGCGCCAGGGATAAACACGACTTTACCTTGATGTTGTGCTATACCAGCACCTAAGTGATCGAGCTGTTCTACGCTCAGCGATAACTTAGCCGACAACTGTTTGGAACTATTTGGTTTTGCTTTAAAAAATTGCGCCATTTCGGCCTCTAAATCAATAAAATACTGGCAAAGACTGCCCTCTTTCTGGCAGTCTTATAAAATTATCTTAGCCTCTTTCACAGGAAACACCGCCGCTGCTATGAACCCAGTCAACAACATGACCAAATACAGCCTACGTTCTTGGGTTCTTGTACTGGCGCTCGCGCCAACAATCTTGGTCGGTATCCTTCTGGGCAGCTACTTTACCATAAACCGTTTTTATGAGCTCGAAGATACGCTCGTCGAACAGGGCAGCAATATTATCGAGCCGCTGTCGATTGCCAGTGAAATCGGTTTAGTGGCCAATGATCGCGAGGCGACCAAACGCTTACTCGCCGCGGCGCAGCTCAACAAATCTACTCTAGTGAAATCCATCGCGATTTTCGATGCCAATAATCAACTCTTTGTGACCTCGCACTACCACAAAGATTTTGAAATTATGCGTTATAAAGAAGCCCTCAGCACACTGCATAAAACCGAAATAGAGCATGTGGGCGACAGCCTGATTTTACGGACACCGATTTTCTCCACCGGCCCCAGCGCCGCTCCCGCCAATTACGATATCCAAACCGACGATGGTCAGCTCTTAGGTTATATCTCCATCATCATCAATAAAGAACGTGCCCTACTCGAGCAGCATAGAGCCGCCGTCGCCGCCTTTATAATCGTGTTGATCGGGGTGCAGTTGAACCTGCTGTTCACTTTCCGGCTGGTGAAAAACGTCACTCAGCCCATTACTGAAATGGTGCGCGTCGTCGCTAAAATCCGTGAAGGTAAATTGGACGCCCGCTTAGATGGCAACTTGATTGGTGAGCTCGACTTACTCAAACGCGGCATCAATGCCATGGCGGGGTCGCTATCGGAATACCATGATGAGATGCAGCAAAATATCGACCAAGCGACTTCGGATCTGCGGGAAACCTTAGAGCAGATTGAAATCCAAAACGTCGAGTTAGATTTAGCGAAAAAACGTGCCTTAGAAGCCAGCCGAATTAAATCTGAATTCTTAGCGAATATGTCCCACGAGTTACGTACGCCGCTCAATGGTGTTATCGGTTTTGCGCGGCAATTAGTCAAAACACCATTGCATTCGAGCCAAGTCGATTACATCAAGACCATAGAACGCAGCGCCACTAACCTGCTGGGTATCATCAACGACATTCTCGACTTTTCTAAACTCGAAGCCGGTAAAATGGTGTTAGAAAACATGCCCTTCGGCCTTAGGGAAACCATAAGCGATACGATTACCTTGATCTCCGGCAGCGCTCAGGCCAAAGGCCTAGAACTCGTCGTCGATATCGCCCCCAACGTGCCCGACAATGTCAATGGCGATGCCATGCGCGTATGCCAAATCATCAATAACTTGGTTGGTAACGCGATTAAATTCACTGACTCTGGCAGCGTGATGGTCAAAATCGAACTGCAGAGCCAGTCGGACGAACAAGTGGTACTACGCTGTGATGTGGTCGACACAGGTATCGGCATCGATGAAAGCCAGCAGGACTTTTTATTCCAAGCCTTTGGCCAAGCAGACTCGTCGATTTCGCGCCGCTTTGGTGGCACCGGCTTAGGTTTAGTGATCACTAAACGTTTAGTGAATCAAATGGGCGGCCAAATCGGCTTTACTTCATCCCCAGAAAAAGGCTCAAACTTCTGGTTCAGTTTGCCGCTCGGCTTAGGTCAATTCCAAATCGGTGACTCACTGCCGCTCGAAAAACTCAAAGACAAAACTATACTGTTTTACGAACCACGAGTACTCACCCACGCAGTATTAAGCCGCCAATTGAATCAATGGGATACAAAAGTCACCCATCATCAGCATATACCAAGCTTGTTGACTACGCTCACCACGGCTGAAGCGCCATACGACTATGTTCTCCTGAGTTGCCATGGGTTTAGCGATTCAGCACAACTGGTAAGTACACTAAACTTAGCGAAGACCAAAACAGATTGCCTTATAGTGCTATACGATTGCCAAGAACAAGATGCCTTAACCCAATTTATTCGCCCGAATGCCGATGTGGTGTTGTCTCTGCCAGTTAGTGAGCATCAGCTTGCGCGCAACTTACTCTATCCACCGATGGAGTACGACATCATAGCCCCTGCGACAATATCCACACCGGTAGCTCGCCAATCCTTAACCGTGCTAGCGGTAGATGATAACTTTGCCAACTTAAAACTGATTGATACTTTACTCAGCGAATTAGTGACGACTGTGGTTGCCGTCAACAGCGGTGATGAGGCAGTTAAACAGGCGAAGACTCGCACCTTCGACTTGATCTTTATGGATATCCAAATGCCTGGCACAGATGGCATTAGCGCCACGAAGCAAATTCGCCAAGGCTCGATGAACCGCAACACGCCGATAATTGCCGTGACAGCCCATGCCATTGCCGAAGAACGCGAACTGATTTTAGGCAGTGGTATGGACGGATATTTGCCTAAACCTATTGATGAAGCGGCGCTCAAAGATATTATTCATCGCTGGATCACTCGACCTAAGTTCACCCATTTTGACCTGCATACGCTGAACTGGGATTTATGCTTAACCCAAGCCAATCACAAGGCCGATCTCGCCTTAGATATGCTCAGAATGTTGCTCGACTCATTACCGCAAACCGTGGCGACGATTCAAACGGCGCTAAGTCAAAACGATCACCCAGTCATGCTCAGTACTATCCATAAGCTGCATGGTGCGAGCTGCTACTGCGGCGTGCCCACCACACAAAGGTTATGCCAAGAAATTGAATCGGCACTAAAACGTGAAACATCGGTTGAAGATCTCGAACCCGAAATACTAGAGTTACTTGATGAGTTAACTAAGGTAGAATCTGCGGCAAATCAAGTGATATCACAGCTATCAGCGGAAATAACAGATGACCAAAAAAACGGGCTTCTTTAAACGTCTCAAGGCGTTAACACTGCCACAAAAACAACTCTTTGCCACTGCACTTTGCCAACGTATGTTGCCCAACTATCAACTGTTTTCCGAAGTCTGTGAGTTTGGCGATCCTACTGTGTTGAGTACCGCATTAGAACTATTGTGGCAATCCCAGTACGACTCCAAGCTCAAATTCAATGTCGATGTGCATCTGCAACGCTTGGAAGATAACACCCCAGATCCTGCTGATTTTGAAGCCTATGGCGTCTATCCTGCTATGGATGCAGTGGTCGCCATATCGACCTTACTAGGTGCGATTCAAGGCAAAATTGAAGAAGACATAGTCAATATCAGCAAATTGTCATCCAGCACAGTGGCTAACTACATCGAAGCGATCAGCGATGTCGATTTAGTGGATGAAGCATTAGATGATTTCGTTTTCGCCCATGAAGTTATGGAAGAAGAGAAAGAATTACAAAATTCTCTGCTGGAAATTATTGAAGAAAATCCGAAGATCACCGCAGAACTGGTCAAAGGTTTACGCAAAGACATTATCGAAGCTGGCGTATCAAATATCGGTATCAGCGTAGCTTAACTGATGAGGTGCTTGGGGTTACTCAAGCACCTATTATCCATGCAGAATAAGAAAGGGATCATCGTTTTACACCCTCACCAACGAATCCCGTCAAAGATATCCAGTTGCTATAAATAGCATCAATAAAGATTGAGTTATTCCAATGAGAAAGATTGTTTATCAAGGATTTATCTTAACCAATAGCGAAGGACGCACCGACAGTTGGAAACTGACCATCAAAGATCAACAGCGTATCGGTTCTTTATTTGAACTACGGCGTTTAGTGGGATACTTCTTAGAACTCGGCATACTGCCCGCGACACGCTCCAGCCTGCAAGACGCAAAACAAACGCAAAACACCATGAGCAAAAACACCGTAAAACCTAAAAGACGCTAAAAATCAGTTCCCTTATTAAAGAATAACTCGGTTAAATCAACGCATAGAGAATAACTCTGGCGCCTTTGACTGCATAAACTCAATAAAGACTCTTACCTTTAGCGGCTGCTGGCTGCGCTGATGATATAAAATCGAAATTCGCCTCTGCTCACCAATCCATTCCGGCAGTAATACTTTAAGTTTCCCCTCTTTAATCTGCTGTTTTACAAATAGTTCAGGACCATACAAGATCCCGCCATGGCCTAAGGTCGCCTGAATCGCTCCGTGTAAATCAGTGAGGGTGAGCTTAGTCGGGCCATTAAAATAAAAAGACTCGCCGCTTGGATGCTTTAAATGCCAATTAAACAGCGGCCAGACTTTTATCAGTTGATGGGCTTCAAGATCATCGGGATGCTCAAGTTTAGGTGCCTGAGCCAAGTATTCTGGCGTGGCAAACAGGCAATAGTCGAGCTCGCCTAAGGTACTCGACACCCAAGAAGAATCAGGCTGAGCCCCGCCAACAATCGCCACATCTATGCCTTTATCAATCAAATCTACTAACTCATTACTCTGGGAAATATGCAAACGGATATCAGGATACAAACGGCCAAACTCATTCAATGCCTGAATAAACACAATGGAAATAATCGAAATCGGCGCGGCGATGCGCAAGGTTCCCTCGGGTTTATCACTGCCTAAACCACTTAGTTCATCAAATTGAGCAACCACACTCTGGTAGCGTTGAAAGAGCGCCAGCCCTTCCTCTGTCAGTCGCAACTTGCGGGTACTGCGCATAAAAAGCTGTTTATCGAGCTTCTCTTCCAACTTCGCTAACTTGCGGCTCACAGTGGCGATGGGCATATCGAGCTCCTTCGCCGCCTGCGAAAAACTGCCCGCATTGACTAAATGCACAAAAAGATAGACAAGTTGTAGTTCAGCACCTAAATCATCACTCATTGCATATCCTAATTTCACATATTGGGTATTGACGTTAAAACGCTAAATTCACTAAGTGATTGTGTTTTAAACATTGAATTATTCACTTATACGACCATAGCGCAATAGCCTTAGATTGAAATGGTATGTTATTTTGTGGCGAGTTTTACTGCGCTGGCGCTAAATCTGGCTCTAAAGTGACATAAAAAGAAGCAAGTGCTGTAACTCTGTCCACCAAGAATCATAGCGACAGTAAAATGACGACGGTGGGCGAGTTTATTCAAATTTAATCGTAAGGATGAGTGAGGGAAATGACCATTTTAACCCCTCTGTTTGCCGTCTTCGGGATCATGTTGCTCGGCACACTTGTGCAAAAACTAAAACTCTTGCCCGTCGATACGGATCAAGTGCTGAACCAATATGTCTACTACATTGCGTTCCCTGCAATCATGCTTATCGCCCTCGCCCAGCAGCCGATTGATGAAATTTTGCAATGGGGATTTATTGCGGGCTACAGCACGGCTATGGTGATCACTTATCTTGTCTGCCTTGGATTCTCGCTGATTGCTAACCCTAAACAGCATGCAGTTGCCGCCATTCGAGCCCTCAATGCCACCTTTGGTAATACGGCATTTATTGGTATTCCACTACTCATCATCCTCTTTCCGCAGCAACAAAGTGCCTTAGTCGCCGCCGCGATTGCCAGCTTATTATCCGTGCTGATGTTTGCCGTCGCCTTAGTCTCGATGGAACTGGCCACTAACACCCAAAGACAACACCACGCCTTAGTCATAATGGCAATGGCGGTCGGTAAAAACCCTATCGTTATTGGTAGCTTAATTGGCGTCGGCATTTCGGCGCTAGAGATAAAACTGCCGTCAGGGCTGGCGCTAATGATCCAGCAAATAGGCAATACCTCAAGCCCCTGCGCCCTATTTGCTATCGGCATGGTACTCGCCAAAGCGATGCGCTACCAGAAAGATAGCAGCGTATTTAGCCCCAAGAATTTTATCGAACTGAGCCTTATCAACCTCTTCAAGCTGGCTATCCAACCTGCACTCGTCTACTTTATGCTTAACCGTTTTGGAGTAAGTAGTGACTACCTGATCATGGGCGTGATCTTGAGCGCACTGCCCACCGCGGCTAGCGTGTACTTACTTGCCCAGCGTTATAACACTCAGGCTTCTACCAGTGCTCAAGGTATTCTATTTGGTACCTTAGTCACTTTCTTCAGTTTGCCTATCTTAGAAAGATTAGTAAGAATCTATGCATAATCAGTTAATTAAAAATATTTACTACCGATAATGCCGATTATTTACCCAAGCCACTTTACTGTATATAAAATCAGTATATACTGTTTATCAATACAGTGGTTTAGTATGTTTTTCGACAGGAATTCACTATGCTTTGCCAACTCAGCATTAATAACTTCGCTATCGTCCGTTTTTTAGAACTGGATTTTCGCCCCGGTATGACCAGCATCACAGGTGAGACCGGTGCGGGTAAATCGATTGCCATCGATGCGCTAGGCCTATGCCTAGGCAATCGCGCCGATGCCAGCAGTGTTCGTCCCGGAGCCAATAAAACCGAGGTCAGCGCCCGCTTTTCCTTGGATGATATTCCACTGGCAAAACGTTGGTTAGAAGATAACGATCTTGAACTCGATGATGAGTGCATTCTACGTCGAACTATTGGTAGCGATGGCCGTTCACGCGCCTACATCAATGGTAATCCAGTGCCGCTGACGCAGCTAAAATTACTGGGTCAGTTACTTATTGGTATTCACGGCCAACATGCCCACCATGCAATGTTAAAAAGTGAACATCAACTCACCCTGCTCGACAGTTATGCCAACCACAGATTGCTTATCGATACGGTTGCCGCTAGCTTTCAACGCTGCAAGCAAATTGAGGCCGATCTAAAACAACTCGAAGCCTCACAGCATGAACGTATTGCCCGTAAGCAATTAGTGCAATATCAAGTAGAAGAACTCGATGAGTTTGATCTTAAAGTTGATGAGTTCGATGAGATTGAGCAAGAGCACAAACGTCTGGCTAATGGCACTGAGTTGATTGATACCTGTCAGGCGAGCTTAGATATACTCACTGAAGGCGAAGAGAACAATATAGAGTCGCTGCTTAATCGAGTCGTTTCCCTCGCCGAAGATCTGCAAAGCTACGATCCTGCATTAAGCAATATCAACACTATGCTCAATGATGCCTTAATCCAAGTGCAAGAAAGTGCAGGCGAATTACAGCACTATTTGAGTAAGCTTGAACTCGATCCAACCCACTTTGCCTATTTAGAAGAACGGCTATCAAAAGCCATGCAACTGGCGCGTAAACACCATGTCAGCCCAAATAAACTAGCCGAACATAATTTGGCATTAAAGGCAGAGCTGAGCACCTTAGACAGTGACGAAAGTAAACTTGAAGAAATTCAACTACAGGTCGATGCTAGCAGAGCCGCTTACCTTAGCAACGCACAAAAACTCAGCCAAAGCCGGGCTAGATATGCCAAAGAACTCGACAAACTCGTGACTCAGTCAATCCACGAACTGAATATGCCAAAGGGTAAATTTACTATCGAAGTCAATTTCCACCCAGAGCAAATGTCAGCCAACGGCAGTGATAATATTGAATTTATGGTCACCACTAACCCTGGCCAACCTTTACAACCGATTTCGAAAGTCGCGTCTGGCGGTGAGCTTTCACGCATAGGATTAGGGATCCAAGTGATTACCGCGAAAAAAGTTGCCACACCGACATTAATTTTCGATGAGGTGGATGTCGGGATTTCTGGCCCCACCGCCGCAGTGGTGGGCCGCATGTTACGCAGCTTAGGGGAATCGACCCAAGTACTGTGCGTGACTCACTTGCCGCAAGTTGCGGGCAATGGTCATCAACACATGTTCGTCGATAAATTTAATAAGGCAGGCAGTACTGAGACCACAATGAAATCGCTCGATCGTGAGCAGCGTATCCAAGAGCTTGCAAGACTGTTAGGTGGTGATACTATCACCAGCAATACCCTAGCGAACGCAAGGGAACTGCTGCAATAATAAAATCGAGCAGAAAAGGGATAAGCAGCGAATCCCTTCAATCAAGCTTCAATCAAAAAAATGCAAAATCAAGAGTAAGGGTTAGTTGTTGCCCATGTTAACTAACAAGTTAGATTAGCTATCATGTCAGACTAGCGAAAATGTTAGCTAACATACCAGACTAGCCCTTGCAGACAAATAAACGAAAACACGCCCGCTAAGACATCGTCAATCATAATGCCAAAGCCACCATGAACTTTGGCATCGAGCCATCGAATAGGCCAAGGTTTGATAATGTCGAAAAAGCGAAATAGACCAAAGCCGACTAACAACCAACCCCAACCTGCTGGTGCCGCTATCATAGTGATCAGTAGCCCAACCACTTCATCCCACACAATCGCACCGTGATCGTGAACACCCATGTCTTGCGCCGCTTTACCACAGATATAAAATCCTGCGAATACACCCACTAAGGTTAAGCCGATATACCAAGTGAGCGGTAATGGCGCCATCAATAAATAGAGGGGAATAGCAGCTAAGGTACCAAAGGTTCCGGGCGCTTTAGCGGCGAGTCCGCTACCAAATCCGAGTGCCAAAAAGTGGACAGGATTTTTTAATGACAGGCGCGTTAGCACCTGATCCTTTGACAACCATTTCATTAACATGCTCTTCGCTTAAAAGTGCTCGAAACCGTGATAAGGCGGTGTAAACGGTTCGCCATTGAGTTGCAACTTGAGCTTACTGCCCGCACAAATTTGTCCAACGCGAACAAACTTTGCTCCTGCATGGCTCAACGCTGTCTCAAGCGCACCTTTTTGCGCCTCAGGAACGGTGAACAGCAGTTCATAATCTTCGCCCCCCGTAAGCGCATAACCTAAGGCATGCTCCTCGCTGACGGTATCTTGCATCGCCCGTGAAAGCGGGATGCAATTAACGTCCACCACAGCACCGACTGCCGAAGCCTTAAGCACATGACCGATATCCGAGATAAACCCGTCGGAAAGGTCGATTGCACTGGAGGCAAGCGAACGCAAAGCTTGGCCCGCTAAGACTCTTGGTGTTGGACGATAATGGCGATTAATCAGGAATTCTTTATGCTCGGCTCTGGCCTGCTGCGCGCCGCGAATGATATCCAGACCTAAGGCCGAATCTCCGAGCGTGCCCGTAACATAAATCCAATCACCGGCTTTAGCACCATGACGCGTGAGGGCCTTCCCCTGTGGGACTTGGCCGTGCACTGTGATATTAATCGCCCGTGGGCCACGCGTCGTATCGCCGCCAATTAAGGCGATACCATAGTAATCGGCCGCTTCAAATAAACCTTCGCTAAAACCACTGAGCCAAGTTTCATCGACTGCGGGTAACGTCAAGGCAAGCGTCATCCACGCAGGTTCAGCACCCATGGCAGCCAGATCAGATAAATTTACCGCTAAGGCTTTGTAACCTAAGGCAGCGGGAGGCATGTCGGGGAAGAAATGGACATTTTCAACTAAGGTGTCACAGGAGATAGCGATCGACTTGTTTTCTGCGGGTTGCACTAAAGCGCAATCGTCACCGATGCCAAGCTTCACATCACGGCGAGTGGGGCCGCGGTTGCTAAAATAACATTCAATTAATTGGAATTCTTTCACTGTACAGTTTGGCACGACTTACATCGGCCACCTTTGTTAGCAATGAAAAACGGTATCCTAAGATACCGTTTGTCTTTATTACTTGCGTGCAACCAGTTTGTCGAGCAGTCCGTTCACAAACTTATGACTCTCGTCCGCACCGAAAGCTTTTGCCAACTCAATCGCTTCGTTAATCGCGACCTTGTATGGCACATCTTTACGGAAAGTCAGCTCATAGGTCGCTAAACGAACTATGGCTTTCTCTACTGGAGACACTTCATCAATCGGGCGTTCCAGATGCGGGATGATCAGCTCATCCAATTGGGTTTTCTTCGTTGCAACGCCTGAAAATAGCTCACGAAAATAAGCTACATCAACACCGTCGAGACTTTGTTCAGTTAAAAACTCATGCTCGACATCGGCAATATTATTCCCGCTTAGTTGCCATGAATAGATGGCTTGAACGGCTAAACGGCGGGCCTTGCGGCGCTCAGAAGGCTTCATTATTTTTCCTACTATAACAACTGTTGTTCAAGTTCTTGCAGAACATTGACCATTTCAAGCAGGCTTAAAGCAGCTTCGCCGCCTTTGTTACCCGCTTTGGTACCTGAACGTTCAATCGCTTGTTCAATGGTATCAGTGGTCAAAACACCGAAAGCAACAGGCAGATCAAATTCTAAAGCAACTTGAGCTAGACCTTTATTACATTCGCCTGCAACAAAATCAAAATGAGGAGTACCACCACGGATCACCGCACCTAATGCGATAATACCGTCGAATTTACCACTGGCAGCTACGCGACGCGCAGCTAGCGGCAACTCAACCGCACCTGGTACACGGACAACAGTGATATTGTCGTCGCTGACTTGGCCAAAACGTTTCAGCGTGTCAAGTGCACCTTCAAGCAAGCTCTCAACTAAAAAGCTGTTGAAACGCGAAATTACAATCGCAACTTTGGCATTTTTCGCTTCGATATTACCTTGAACTACGTTCATTATCTTACCTAATTTAGCTAAAGCACCCAGCTCGGGGCGAAAAGTGGCGACATGATATCACAGCCAATTGCCCAGAGCCCTATGCAAATTATCAGAAATTGTTAATTTTACTTCAGTGTAACTTTGGGTTTCAGTCCGCCACATACTCAGTCACTTCAAGGCCAAAGCCTGAAAGTGAATGGTAGCGTTTAGGCGAGCTGAGCAGGCGCATCTTAGTCACGCCAAGGCTAGCGAGGATTTGCGAACCCACACCCACTCGGCGCGATGTCCCCTGCCATTTTGCAGAAGCAGGCGCTTGGCCTTGATCTTCGGCTTCAAAGGCTTTCACCTTAGAGAGGATTTCACAGGGATGTTCTTGATTCCCGAGTAAAACCAATACACCACCTTCTGCAGAAATACGCTCCATTGCCTTTTCGAGTGGCCAGCTGCGTTGCTGATCGCGCTCTGAGTGGAGTAAATCGTTGAAGGTATTTTGCAAATGCACGCGCACCAAACAATCTTCTTTCACCTCACCTTTGACTAAGGCAAAGTGCAGTTGATTGTCGATAGTGTCTCTGAAGGTCACCATGTCGAACTCGCCGAAACGGGTCGGTAGTTTGCATTTAGCTTCACGCACAACCGTGGTTTCTTTGGTGTTGCGATACTCGATTAAAGCCGCAATAGTGCCGATTTTGATGCCATGCAACTCGGAGAAAATCTCTAAATCTGGGCGACGGGCCATAGTGCCGTCTTCGTTCAAAATCTCAACGATAACGCCCGATGGCTCAAGTCCCGCAAGACGGGCTAAATCACAGCCAGCTTCAGTGTGGCCTGCGCGGGTTAATACGCCGCCGTCCTGTGCCATTAGCGGGAAGATGTGCCCTGGTTGCACTAAATCAGACGCTTTAGCCTCTTTAGCCACAGCCGCTTTCACCGTTACAGCGCGATCGTGGGCCGAAATACCGGTAGTCACACCTTCTGCCGCTTCAATAGAAACCGTAAAGTTAGTCGAGAACTGGGCGTTATTATTCGTCACCATTAAGGGTAGATTTAACTGCTGGCAACGGGCTTTAGTCATGGTCTGGCAAATGAGCCCACGGCCATATTTCGCCATAAAGTTAATCGCTTCTGGCGTGACCATTTCGGCCGCCATGATCAAATCACCTTCGTTTTCTCTGTCTTCGTCATCCATCAAAATAACCATTTTGCCTTGACGAATATCTTCGATGATCTCTTCTATACTGTGCAGCGCCATTGTAGGACCTTATGATTTTGCTGTTATTATGAAATTCTATACCTAAATAACCTAAGCTGCCGATAAGCTTAAGTTAAATAATCTGCTCCTGTGCACTAACGCACAAAGCCGGCACGGGCTAACATTTCCATGGTGACGCCACCGCTCTTGCTGTCTTTGCCATCATAATTCATCAAACGTTCAAGATAACGGGCGATTAAATCCACTTCGATATTCACCTTATCGCCCGCTTGCAGGTCGATTAACGTGGTTTCACCTGCGGTATGCGGCACTATGGTCAAGCGGAATCGACTGCCGTCCACTTCGTTAACCGTCAGACTCACGCCATCAATGGTGATGGAACCTTTATGGGCAATATAACGCCCAAGCTCTGCGGGGGCGGCTAACCAAAACTCGATAGCTTGACCACGCACTAGGCGTTGTTCAACCACAGCAATACCGTCTACATGGCCGCTGACCATATGGCCGCCTAAGCGTGTGGTTGGGGTAACGGCCTTTTCAAGATTCACCTTAGTGCCCACTTTATAGTTGGCAAACCCGGTTAGACTCACGGTTTCAGCAGAGACATCAGCCACATAACCGTCTGCTAATTGCTGCACAACCGTTAAGCACACACCGTTGGTAGCAATACTGTCGCCTAAACGCACATCGTTTAAATCCAGTTTGCCGCTCGCCACGGTAAGACGAATATCATCGCCTTTACGCTCCAGTTTGCGCAGGGTGCCAACGGCTTCAATAATCCCAGTAAACATGGTTAACTCACTTAATTAAATAAAGAAGTAATAAGGCATAAGACTCAAGGTTAAACGGTTATCTTGCTCCAATTCGATTTAGATAAAGAGGTATCAAGCATAACACTCAAAGTTAAACGGGTATCTGGCCCTAATTTGCGCTCATCGACCAAAGTGAGTGCAGGAATGTGTGCCATGGTTTGATAATCGGGCAATTGCAGCAAATTACGCCCATGCCCACCGAGGATTTTCATCGCTTGGTATAGCACTAACTCATCGGCCAGCCCCTGCGCTAAAAATGCGCCCGCTAAGGTTGCACCCGCTTCCACCAGCACGTGATTACAGCTTTGGCCTAAATAGCTTAATAGTTCAGGCAATGAGACGCGACCTGCAATTGCAGGTAACACGAGGCAACTCACATGGGAGGGCAATTGTGCTTGAAACTCTGTGGGATAAGCCACGGTCGAGACCAAGAGTATGGGCGATACGATAGCCAAGCAGGCGGCCGATAACGGCAAACGGGCACGGCTGTCGAGTATCACTCTTAATGGCTGCAGTAATTGCGCCTCGGTTACACTGTCTTTTAAGCTGCCAAGTTCCTGATAACGCACATTAAGTAAAGGAGCGTCTGCCAGTATGGTTTCGATCCCCGTGACCAGTGCACAAGAACGTAAACGTAATCGCTGCACGTCGCGACGAGATTCTGGACCAGTTATCCATTTAGACACACCGTTAGACAGCGCGGTTTTACCATCGAGACTCGCAGCCAATTTTACTGTAACTCTGGGTAAACCCGATTCCATCCGCTTCATAAAGCCTACATTCAAGGCATAGGCTTCATCGCGATGTAATCCCACATCCACTTCAATACCGGCGTCACGCAGCATTTGAATGCCACGACCACCTACTTGCGGATTAGGATCTTCCACCGCGACCACCACACGTTTAACGCCAATATTGATCAGCGCCAAGGCGCAGGGCGGCGTGCGGCCATAATGGCTGCAGGGCTCTAAAGTGACATAGGCCGTTGCGCCGCGGGCGCGTTCGCCAGCCATACGTAGCGCATGCACTTCGGCGTGGGGCTCACCCGCTTTTTGATGATAACCTTCACCAATGATTTGGTTATCTTTAACGATAACGCAGCCCACACTGGGATTGGGTCTAGTGGTGTAAAAGCCTTTGCGCGCCAATTGAATCGCGCGGCTCATCATTTGGGTATCGAGTACGGACCAACTTATGTTCAAGCTCATGTTCAACCCTGTTGTTAAAGGTTTCGGCTTTCACCAGTCTTGCAAATCTGTTTTTAAAACCTGTCTTGCAGAAGCTATTAATCAAAAGCCTCTTTTAAAGCTAGCGCAACCAAACACCGATAGACTAGCCACAAAAATCGAATAACTACTTTTGCAGCTTGGCGATGGCTTCGCCAAATTCAGACACGTCTTCAAAGGCGCGGTACACAGAAGCGAAACGTATGTAGGCGACTTTATCTAGGCTCATCAATTGCTCCATCATTAAGTTACCCACCATTTCTGACGGCACTTCCCGCTCGCCAGTGGCGCGCAGGGTAGACTTGATTTTGCTGAGTGCTTGCTCGATTTCATCCATAGACACGGGGCGTTTTTCAACGGCGCGCAACATGCCACCTTGGAGTTTTTCTTCATCAAAGGGTTGGCGTGAACCATCGCGCTTAATCACCCTAGGCATGACTAATTCGGCGCCTTCGAAGGTGGTAAATCTTTCATGACATTCGGTGCATTCTCGGCGACGGCGCACTTGGTGGCCTTCTGCCACTAATCGGGAATCGATGACTTTAGTATCTGTCGCGCTGCAAAATGGACAATGCATTGAGCCTCCTGCCAGTGAATGCGAGTAAAGCGTTAATGGCTTTACCTGTTAAAATCTCAGCCAAACACAATAGATTTAAGCCTAAGATTTTACCAATAAAAATGGCCGCTAAATGCGGCCATGGGATTTTATCCTATTTATGGGCTGAGGTTAACTACCTGAGCTTAACAACCTAATGTTAACTACTTGATGTTAAGTACCTGATGCTAAGTGCCTGATGTTATAAGTATCAAGTCAGTCGGCGGTCAATCTCGGCCCTTCATCTACTAAGCGTAGATGCATAGGCAAATTAGCCGTAAACAGGGAAACGTGCACACAGTGCCAGTACTTGGCCCTTAACACGCTCAATCACTGCAGGATTACTTGCATCATCAAGGATGTCACAAATCCAGCCAGTCAGCTCTTTCGATTCCGCTTCTTTAAAGCCGCGGCGCGTAATCGCTGGCGTACCGATACGCACACCTGAGGTCACAAAGGGTGAACGTGGGTCGTTTGGCACTGAGTTTTTGTTCACAGTAATGTTAGCGCTACCTAAGGCGGCATCGGCTTCTTTACCCGTTAAGTCACGACCAATCAGATCAACTAGCATCAAGTGATTGCTGGTTCCGCCAGAGACGATTTTGTAACCGCGCTCAAGGAACACTTCAACCATAGCTTTAGCGTTGTTAACCACTTGCTGTTGGTAAACTTTAAATTCTGGCTCTAGGGCTTCTTTGAACGCCACCGCTTTACCGGCGATAACGTGCATCAATGGACCACCTTGACCACCAGGGAATACAGCAGAGTTCAACTTCTTATACAAGTCTTCATCGTCAGCAGCAGATAGGATCACGCCACCACGGGGACCCGCTAAGGTTTTGTGGGTCGTAGATGTCACAACGTGCGCGTGTGGTACTGGGTTTGGATAAACGCCCGCAGCAATAAGACCGGCAACGTGTGCCATATCGACAAATAAATAAGCACCTATTTTGTCTGCGATTTCACGCATTTTTGCCCAGTCAACGATACCTGAATAGGCAGAAAAACCGCCGATCATCATCTTAGGCTTGTGTTCTAAGGCAATACGTTCCATCTCGTCGTAGTCAATTTTGCCAGACTCGTCGATACCGTAAGGAATGATGTTGTACAGTTTGCCAGAGAAGTTAACCGGTGAACCGTGGGTCAAGTGACCACCATGAGCTAAGTTCATGCCCAGTACGGTATCGCCAGGTTTTAACAATGCCATGTAAACAGCGCTGTTTGCCTGTGAACCTGAATGAGGTTGTACGTTAGCGTAAGTTGCGCCAAACAGTTGTTTAGCACGTTCAATCGCTAAGGTTTCAACTACGTCCACATACTCACAACCACCGTAGTAACGCTTGCCTGGATAGCCTTCAGCGTACTTATTGGTTAACTGTGAACCTTGCGCTTCCATCACGCGTGGACTGGTGTAGTTTTCAGAAGCAATCAGCTCAATATGCTCTTCTTGACGCAGAGTTTCATTCTGAATTGCGTTAAACAGTTCCGGATCATAATCTGCGATATTCATATCTTTTTTCAGCATTGCTTACTCCAGCTGCCAATTCTTATAGGTAGGGTTGCGCGGTATTCTACTCGGAACGCGGTCACAATCCCAGTATTTGAAACATGAAATTCCTGCAGATAGTGCTTGAACTTGGCTCATTGTCGAGTTGAGTTCGGCGCGCAATCGAGTAGAATTAGCCGCATCATTAGTCACTTAAGATAGAGAAAAATGGCTCAGTTTGTTTACAGCATGCTGCGGGTGGGTAAAATTGTTCCGCCTAAGAAGCAGATCCTTAAAGATATTTCTTTAAGCTTTTTCCCCGGCGCCAAAATTGGCGTACTCGGCCTCAACGGTTCAGGTAAGTCGACACTACTGCGCATTATGGCGGGTATCGACACCGAAATTGAAGGTGAAGCGCGCCCAATGCCGGGATTGAAAATCGGTTACCTGCCGCAGGAACCTAAACTCGATCCGAATCAAACCGTGCGTGAAGCGATTGAAGAAGCGGTAGCAGAGGCAAAAAATGCCCTGACTCGCCTCGATGCCGTTTATGCCGCCTACGCCGAGCCGGATGCCGATTTCGACGCCCTTGCAAAAGAGCAAGGCGAACTCGAAGCCATTATCCAAGCCCAAGATGCCCATAACTTAGAGTACGTCCTTGAGCGCGCCGCCAACGCCCTGCGTCTGCCAGATTGGGATGAGAAAATCGAAGTATTATCCGGTGGTGAACGTCGCCGCGTGGCGATTTGTCGCTTGCTGCTTGAAAAACCAGAAATGCTGTTACTGGACGAACCGACCAACCACTTGGATGCTGAATCTGTGGCGTGGCTTGAGCACTTCCTGCAGGAATATGCTGGTACTGTGGTCGCGATTACCCATGACCGTTACTTCCTCGACAATGCTGCTGGCTGGATTTTAGAACTCGACCGCGGTGAAGGTATTCCGTGGGAAGGTAACTATTCTTCATGGCTTGAGCAGAAAGATGCCCGTCTGAAGCAAGAATCAGCCACCGAAAGCGCTCGCCAAAAGACCATTGCCAAGGAATTGGAATGGGTACGTCAAGGCGCGAAAGGCCGCCAGTCAAAGGGCAAGGCCCGTATGGCGCGCTTTGAAGAACTGAACACTAACGATTACCAAAAACGTAACGAAACTAACGAGCTGTTTATTCCGCCCGGACCACGTTTAGGTGACAAGGTTATTGAAGTGAATAACCTGACCAAATCTTACGGTGACCGCGTTTTGATCGACAACCTGTCGTTCTCTGTGCCTAAGGGCGCGATCGTCGGCATTATCGGCGCCAACGGCGCGGGTAAATCGACGCTGTTCCGCATGTTATCCGGCGCAGAAAAGCCAGACAGCGGCAGCATTGAGCTGGGTGATACTGTGCAACTGGCCTCGGTTGAGCAGTTCCGCGATTCGATGAATGATAAGAACACCATTTGGGAAGAAATCTCCGGTGGTCAAGACATCATGCGTATCAACAACATGGAAATTCCGAGCCGCGCCTATGTAGGCCGCTTCAACTTCCGTGGTGGCGATCAGCAAAAAGTCATCGGTACTTTATCTGGTGGTGAACGTAACCGCGTGCATTTAGCCAAACTGCTGCAAGCGGGCGGTAACGTATTACTCCTCGACGAACCCACCAACGACTTAGACGTTGAAACCCTGCGCGCACTGGAAGAAGCGATTCTGGAATTCCCAGGTTGCGCTATGGTGATTTCGCATGACCGTTGGTTCCTCGACCGTATCGCGACCCACATTCTGGATTATCGCGACGAAGGTCAAGTGAACTTCTACGAAGGTAACTACACAGAATACTCGGCATGGTTGAAGAACACCTATGGCGCCGATGTGGTTGAGCCACACCGCTTGAAATACAAGCGGATGATTAAGTAGATCTAGAATCTAGAATCTAGAATCTAGAATCTAGAATCTAGTCAAGCATGTATCTGAGGAGTTTAACTCGAAAGGGTTAAGCTCCTTTTTTATGGCATCCCGTTACGCTATAAGTGCCGCAAGCTTTGGCACTATTTCAAGCTAACACTATTTTAAACTGGCACTATTTCAAACTAACACTATTTCAATTCAAGCTGGCAAAGTAGGCCACCAGCATGTCCATCATCACCCTAAGTGCAGGCTGCATGTGTTTGCGGGATTGATACACGCCATACACACCGAGGGACTGAGGCTTAAACTCAGTTAATAAAGGCACTAGCTGACCCGAGTCTAAATAGGGTTTCGCCGCCCAAACCGGCTGCATAGCAATTCCCTCACCAGCCAGCGTGGAATTAAGCACCACCATGGAATCATTGGCGCTGAAATTCCCATTCACCGGCACGTTAAATACCTGACCTTGGTTTGACTTAGGATCGGAGTTAAGCGCCTGAGCCTGTTTCGCCCCTACATCGGTTTTATAAAAGCGCCACATCACATCGCCAAAATAAGAATAGGTTAAACAGTTATGCTGAGTTAAATCCTCGGGATGCAGCACGGCGGCGCGCGCGGCAAGATAACTCGGTGCGGCGCACACCACAGACTCACACTCCCCTAAGCGTCTAGCGATAAGATTGGGATCGAGTTCATTGGTGATGCGAATAGCCAGATCAATACGCTCGGCGACTAAATCGACGGTTTGGCTGCTCACGTGGAAATTCACGCTCGCCTGCGGATAACTGGCTAAATATTGCTGTACCACGGGCGCTAAAATCTGATGCGCCAAAAACTGGGAGCAACTAATACGCAACAAGCCCCGCGGAATCGCCACAGCGGCGTGGCTTACCGCAGGCACTTCGTTAGCCAGTTCGAGCAGCCGATGGCAATAGTCCAGCACTTGCTCACCCGCGGGCGTTAAGCTGAGGCTACGCGTCGAACGATGCAGCAACCTAGCACCAGACCATTCTTCCATTTCGCTCAAGTAACGGGTCACCATAGAACGCGACATATCTAAGGCATTGGCGGCGCTGATCATGCTGCCGCGCTCAACAATAGTCACAAACACCTTAGCCGCTTCGAGTCTATCCATGATTTATCTCCACTCACATTCAATCATTCGAAGGCTCAATGACATACTCGCGTACCCACATAACTAATAGCTATATAGTTAATAGCTAATAACTAAGAGTGCAATAGTACACGCAGCTATTCGTCCGATTAATGCAACAAATATGGGCAGATACTCGCATTTATCTATTGATTATTGCAACCTATACTTAACTCACTTTTTGCAGCAGCTGCAAATCAATGAATGCTAAATCGAACCTTTTACTCTTTCACCCTGTGACTATAAGTGAGCCCCAAATGAACACATCGACCTATGCAATACGTAACACAGTTAATGCCACATTAAAGGCCTCGTCTAAAATAAGCCTAGCTGCCACCTTGTTGCTGGCAGGGCTTAGCGCGGTCAATGCAGCGCCATTGCAAGTGAGCCATTTTAATCCGGGCGAAAACAGCATCTTTGCCGTGTCATCGAGCTTTATCAGCGGCGAACACGAAATGATGTTAGTCGATGCGCAATTTCAAAATAACGATGCCCAAACATTGGTCGACACCATTAAGGCTAGCGGTAAAAAGCTGACTCAGGTGTATATCAGCCATAGCGATCCTGATTTCTATTTCGGCTTAGCCGTGATTAAAAAGAATTTCCCCGATGCACAAATCGTCGCGACTCAAACCACTGTCGATGCTATTAAAGCCTCAATGGAAGGCAAACTCGCCTACTGGGGGCCGATTTTAAAAGATAATGCGCCAAGCGAATTAGTGTTACCTAAGGCGATTCACAGTGACACTTTTACTATCGACGGTGAGCAAGTGATTATCAAAGGTTTTAATGATAAACACCCTAAACACACTTTCCTGTGGGTGCCATCGGCAAAAACCATTACAGGTGGCGTAGAAGTATTTGATAACACGCATGTTTGGATGGCTGACACTCAAACTGCCTCTGAGCGTCAGGAATGGTTAACCCATTTAGATGCAATGGAAAAACTGCTGCCGACCACAGTGATCCCAGGGCACTATTTAGGCGAAGCGCGATTTAATACCCACGCCATCGGTTTTACCCGTGAATATGTAAAAGCCTTTGAAATCGCGGCAAAAGCCTCGAAAGATTCAGCCGAATTAATCCAAAAGATGCTGGCGCTATACCCACAAATGCCAGCCGATGCAGGGCTTGAGATCAGCGCCAAAGTTTACATGGGCGAAATGACCTGGCCTATGTAAGCCCAGCCATATCTATCTAGGCGATTAGGTACAGCTAGTTAGGTGTAAAAGATAGTTAAGTGCAAATAGTTAAAGACAGGCACGTGAGCGATTGCGTGCCATTTTTTAGCTAAATGACTGCACCTAAATAACGGTACCAATCTAACTATTTTAATCAATAATCTCAAAGGGCTTAAGTCGCTAATGTAGCGACGAACTTAAGCCAAAAGGTTTAACACTATGACTCAGCCAACAACTCATCCAACTAGCACAACCAGCACAACCAGCAGCACAGCAACGGCCAAAGAGCGCACTCTGCACGCCATTATCGACCCTTTATGTGGTTGGTGTTATGCCGCAGCGCCTTTACTCGATGCCGCCGCAAAAGCAGGCTTTACCATTAAGCTCCACGGCGGCGGAATGCTCACAGGCCCAAGACGCAAACAAATCGATGCTAACTGGCGCGACTATGTTATGCCCCACGATCTGCGTATTGCCGAGCTAACCGGACAACCTTTTGGGGAAAACTATTTTGATGGTCTGCTGCGCGATACCACAATCGTACTCGACTCGGCGCCTCCTATTAAAGCCATGCTCGCAGTCGATGCTATGGGTGGCGACAGTTTGGCCTATCTACACTCAGTACAACTGGCCCATTACCGTGATGGTCACAGCGCCAGTGATGAAGGTAATCTCGCAAGGTTAGCCGCTGAACTTGGGCTCGACCCTATGAGCTTTGCGCAACATTATGCCCAAGGTGAAGACAAGCTATATGAGCATATTGTTGAATCCAGAGCATTACTGAATCTGATAGGTGCCCAAGGTTTCCCTTCGATGGCTATAGAGGATAATAACGGCAACATCACCGCCATTAATATCAACCGCTTTTATGGCCAACCCGCCCAGTGGTTAAGCCATCTTGAAGCACAGTTTGAGTCGTAATCATGCCAACGCTTAATAGTGTTCCAACAAGCTCTTTAGTGAGTGAGCCTTCTCAGTTAAATCTTATCGAAACAGCAAGGCAAACTGATGCGAATCTTGCACTTGTCAAAAGTACTTACGCAGGACACAGCTCTGCCGAAAATGCCAAAAATCTTGAGCATGCACTGGCAAATGACGCACGCTGGACAGAGGCGGTAGGTTTTCCCTATGCGGGCACTTACATAGGTTTTAGCGCGATAGCCGCCAATGTGTTCGCCCGCCTCGAAAAAGAATGGGATAACTATCGCGTCGATATCGAAGACTATGTCGCCCAAGGCGATAAGGTTTTTGCCTTCGGCACTTATTCAGGTACTTATGTCAAAACGGGCAAGTATTTTAGCGCCCGAGTCGCCCATTTATGGAAGATACACAGCGGTAAAATCGTCAGTTTTGAGCAGTTTGTCGATAGTCATACCGTAGTCAATGCCATGTAATTGCCAATACCCATAACAACAGTTATGCACGATAGAAATGCCATGATGCAATAACTGAATAATGAGGCGGGCAAGTTTACTTTAGCCCGTCTCACGACTTGCCGATGTTAAGCCTTATCCGTATGATTTAGTGTTTTGAATATCTTGAGCGCTTAGATTAAGCCCTTGGGACTGAACGTTTGAAATTGAGCATTTGAGATTAACTTCGTAAAACTACACATTCGAAGACTCATCAACTCAAGTGTCTAAAATGACAAAATAAATAACTAAAACAAGAACAAGGATGCGGTCTAATGCGAATCAATTCGATGCCAGTCGGGGCCCACCCCATCACACTCTCTAATACCCGACTGAGCCAAACCAGCCAATGGATAATGAAGCAATATAGAAAATTCACGCCCCTATTATGGTTTGTTACCGCACTCCCCTTTACCTCACTGGCGTTGACCTCATTAGCGGCCAATGCAAGTGAAGCCGAGCTAGAGCTAAAAATTCAAGAAAACAGCGTCACCGATGGCCCTTATGTGTTTTTAGATGATGCTCAAAAAGACACAGCCTATTGGATTTGCCAAAGCGAGCTAAAACAAACAAGGATTGCGAAGGCGCAGTTAACTCGCCCTGCCAGTTGCGGTGAATTACCCCAACCGCACCTTCATACACAAGCTGTCACTGTTGAGCCAGATACCTTCACCCATGTCAGCAAAATTGTCGCCCTTAGCGATGTACATGGCCAGTTTGATGTAATGATTAACTTGCTAAAAGCCCATCAGATTATCGACAAAGATAACCACTGGGCCTTTGGTGACGGCCATATGGTGATGACGGGCGACATGTTTGACCGTGGTCATCAAGTCAATGAAGTATTGTGGTTTTTATATTCCTTAGACCAAGAAGCCCAAGTTGCGGGCGGACGCTTACATCTACTCATGGGCAATCACGAGCAAATGGTGTTTCGCGGCGACTTACGCTACGTCAACGAACGCTACCAAGTCTCGGCAGATTTACTCAAACGCAGCTACGATGCGCTCTACAACAAAGACACCGAAATAGGCCAATGGCTTCGCAGCAAACATACCTTAGTCAAAATCAATAATATCTTGTTTATGCACGGCGGCATCAGCCCTGAATGGGTCGAGCGTAAATTAAATATCAGCGATGCTAACCAATTATTTCGGCAGCATTTAGATGATAAAAAAGCCGATTTGAAGCAAGACGATTTACTCAACTTTTTGTTTTTTACCAATGGTCCAACTTGGTATCGTGGCTACTTTAAAGATGAACTGAAAGAGTCGGATATCGATAGCATACTGAGCTATTTCAAGGTCGATCATATCGTCGTAGGGCACACATCGCAGGAACAAGTTCTTGGGCTTTATCATAATAAAATCATTGCGATAGATAGCAGCATTAAGAATGGTAAATCCGGTGAGCTGTTACTTATCGACGCTGGAAAACTCCGCCGAGGTTTGTATCAAGGTGAGCAAGTTTCGCTATAACCTGCCTCACTAATATCTTTTGCCCCAATACGTGAATGAGCTAGCGCCTTAATCCATGAATGCGCTGGGGCAATAAGGCATGAATGAGCAAAGGTAAAATGGACGCCCACCATGGTACTCAATCAGCATAACGCTCAATCGTATGGCGCTCAATCGTATGGCGCTCAATATGCACTCATCTTTATATCCATAAGTTCGCCTGTTCTAATTAACTCTTACTATACTCAAGCCAAGTGCGACTCACCTAAGTGCTGGAGTAGAAATGGGGAAGAAATTACTCACATTATCTAGCTTTTGCTTGTTTCTATTCAGCTTCTATCCCCCAGCATTTGCGGGCAGGGAACTCCAATTAGTCGCCACTAACTATCCTCCTTTTTATGCCGATGCTTTACCTGAACAGGGCGGCGTTGCGCAAGTCGTCAAAGAAGCTTTTAAACGCCAAGGTTACACTGCCAGTCTCAAGTTTTATCCCTTCGCCCGCGCGGCTTTACTCGTTAAAACTGGCCAAGCTGATGGCATCATTGGGCTCTGGTATCGTAAAGAGCGCGAACAATGGGCCCAATATTCCGCGCCTATTCAACCCGTACAAATTGTGTTTTATAAACGCAAAGATTCACCGCTGAGTTTCAGTCAACTTTCAGATCTTAAACCTTTCACTATCGGTATAGGTCGCGGTTACGCTAATCCGCCAGAAATCTTCGCCGCGGGGCTCACCACAGAGGAAGGAAATTCGGATGAGATGAATCTCAAAAAGCTGTTTTTAAAGCGTATTGACTTAGTCTTGATTGGCCATAACTTAGCGAGGTATTTAATTAAAAAAGGACCAAATGAATATGAGGGGGCCTTTGAGCAAGTCGGCCAACCCATAGCGACTGAGGTATTTCACTTAGGGATCTCTTTGGCTGTGGCGGATCATCCGCAGTTAGTGACGGATTTTAATCAAGGTTTAGAGAGTATGCGCCGCGATGGACGATTAGCAGCAATTTTAAGCCAATATCCTCAGGTTGAAACGACTCAAGCGCCGATTGAAAAAACGCGAACTAAAGTCCATCCCTAAAGTCCGTCCAGCTTTTAAAAAGCAATAGCAGCACAAAAAAACAGCAAAACCCTCGTTGAATTGTGCTCAATGCTCAAAAAACACAATTTCTTTCATTTTCGTTCGCTTACCTTTACAAACTTTTACCCAACTGGCGTACGTTATTCACTAGAATAGCGCCATTAGAGCGATTACCTTTTTAAACTGCCTTTGCGCGAGATAATAATTACAATGAAAAAAACCATTATTGCCATTGCCCTGCTTGCGATTATCGCCACAGCGGTGAGTTTTAGTGATGTCCTTCAAGCGGCTAAACCCGAGAACGCGCCACATCTTATGCGTACCGTTCCTGTGGTCACGGGTGAAGTGATTGAATATCCATTAGCGCAATCTATCTCTCTTATCGGCAAACTCGCGGCAGAACGTGCAGTGATCATTGCACCGCAAGTCACAGGTAAGATTAAACAAGTAGCAGTGACCTCAAACCAAGCGGTAAAAAAAGGCCAGTTACTGATCGAACTCGATGATATGAAAGCCCAAGCCGCCGTCGCCGAGGCTAATGCTTTCCTCAATGATGAAAAACGTAAACTCAAAGAGTTTGAAAAACTGATCAGCCGTAACGCCATTACCCAAACCGAGATTGACGCACAAAAAGCCAGTGTTGATATCGCCCAAGCACGCTTATCTTCCGCTCAAGCAGATTTACATTACCACTCGCTGATAGCGCCTTTTGCAGGTAATACTGGCCTGATTAATTTCAGCGAAGGCAAGATGGTCAGCATGGGCACTGAGTTGATGTCGCTAGATGATTTGTCCAGCATGCGCCTCGACTTACAAGTACCTGAGCATTTCCTATCGCAACTGAGTATTGGCATGCAAGTGTCAGCCACCAGTCGCGCTTGGCCGAATGAAATCTTTACTGGCAAAATGGTGGCTATCGATCCCCGCGTCAATGAGGAAACCTTAAACCTCAAAGTACGAGTGCTATTCGATAATCCGAAGAAACGCTTAAAACCGGGCATGATGATGTCGTCAACCATCACCTTCCCAGCGATTTCAGCACCTATGGTTCCAGTACAAGCTCTTGAATATTCAGGAACTAAACGTTACGTATACGTAGTTAGCACCGACCACATTGCCCACCGCACAGAAGTGACACTCGGGGCGCGTATCGATAACCAAGTCTTAATCGAAAGCGGTTTAAACATAGGTGACAAAGTCGTGGTACAGGGCTTAGTCAATATGCGCGATGGCCTGCAAATCAATGAAGTCACGCTCGATGGTAAAGCCTCAGCCCGTGCGACAGAGCTTTCAGGTCCTAAAGCAACGGAGACGAAATAATGTGGTTATCCGATGTTTCGGTTAAACGCCCTGTCGTTGCCATCGTTTTAAGCTTACTGCTATGTGTATTCGGCATAGTGTCGTTCACTAAACTGTCAATACGGGAGATGCCCGACGTCGAAAGCCCTGTGGTCACCATCAGCACCAGTTACTCGGGTGCGTCGGCGGCGATTATGGAAAGCCAGATCACTAAGACTTTAGAAGATGAACTAACAGGGATCAGTGGTATTGACGAAATCACCTCGACCACACGTAACGGTAGCTCACGTATCACAGTTAAATTTCTCCTCGGTTGGAACTTAACCGAAGGGGTCAGCGATGTGCGTGATGCTGTGGCCCGCGCCCAACGCAGGCTCCCAGAAGATGCAAAAGATCCCGTAGTCTCAAAAGACAACGGCTCCGGCGAACCCTCTGTCTATGTGAACTTAAGCTCGAGTGTGATGGACCGTACTCAATTAACGGACTACGCCCAGCGAGTTCTCGAGGACAAATTCAGCTTAATCAGCGGCGTGAGTTCTATCAGCATTTCCGGCGGCTTGTATAAAGTCATGTACGTCAAGCTCAGACCCGAACAAATGGCAGGACGTAATGTCACAGCCACGGATATTATTAACGCCCTGCGTAAAGAGAACATAGAAACGCCCGGCGGCCAAGTGCGCAACGACACCACAGTGATGTCGGTGCGTACCAAACGCTTGTACTACACGCCGAAGGATTTCGACTATCTTGTGGTGCGTACCGCCAGCGATGGCACGGCTATCTACTTAAAAGATGTGGCGGATGTAGCTGTTGGAGCACAAAACGAAAACTCGACCTTCAAAAGCGACGGCATAGTTAACATCAGTTTAGGCATTATTGCCCAGTCCGATGCCAACCCTCTGCTCGTTGCCAAAGAAGTGCATAAAGAAGTTGATCGCGTACAAGACTTCCTGCCCGAAGGCACTAGCCTAGTGGTCGACTTCGACTCGACCGTATTTATCGACCGCTCGATTAACGAAGTGTATAGCACACTTTATGTCACCGGCGCCTTGGTCGTACTCGTGCTGTATATCTTCATTGGACAAGCGCGAGCAACGTTAATCCCAGCGGTGACTGTTCCAGTATCTTTGATCTCGGCATTTATCGCCGCCAACATGCTAGGTTATTCGATTAATCTACTGACATTGATGGCATTAATCCTCTCCATCGGTCTAGTGGTCGATGATGCGATTGTGGTGGTCGAGAACATTTTCCACCATATCGAAAAAGGCGAAGAGCCCTTACTCGCCGCCTACAAAGGTACTCGCGAAGTGGGCTTTGCCGTTATCGCCACTACGGCGGTGCTGGTGATGGTATTCCTCCCAATTTCATTTATGGAGGGCATGGTCGGACTACTATTTACCGAGTTCTCCGTGATGCTGGCGGTGTCAGTGCTGTTCTCCTCCTTAGTGGCACTCACACTTACGCCTGTACTGAGCAGTAAATTACTTAAAGCCAACGTCAAACCGAATCGCTTTAATCGTTGGGTCGACAGCGGCTTTGCTCGCATGGAAAGCGTTTATCGTGTCGCCGTGACTCGAGCGATTAAACTCCGCCTGCTCGCACCGCTAGTCATCCTCGCTTGTATCGGCGGCAGCGCTTGGTTAATGCAACAAGTACCGTCACAGCTTGCGCCGCAGGAAGACCGCGGCGTGTTGTTCGCCTTTATTAAAGGCGCCGAAGGCACCAGTTATAACCGTATGACAGCCAACATGGACATAGTCGAAGACAGACTCATGCCCTTGCTCGGTAAAGGTGTGCTGCGATCCTTCAGCGTACAAGCTCCCGCCTTTGGTGGCCGTGCTGGCGATCAAACTGGCTTTGTCATCATGCAACTAGAAGATTGGGAACACCGCGATGTGACAGCGCAGCAAGCCCTTGGAATTATTAGCAATGCCTTAAAAGATATCCCAGATGTAATGGTTCGCCCTATGATGCCAGGCTTTAGAGGGCAATCGAGCGAACCCGTGCAATTTGTACTTGGTGGTTCGGACTATACCGAACTGTTTAAGTGGGCGCAGGTGCTCAAAGAAGAAGCCAATGCCAGCCCTATGATGGAAGGCGCCGACTTAGACTATGCAGAAACAACGCCAGAACTCATTGTTACTGTCGATAAAGAGCGCGCCGCAGAACTGGGGATCAGTGTCGACCAAGTATCGGAAACCTTAGAAGTCATGCTGGGTGGCCGCACCGAAACGACCTTCGTCGATCGAGGCGAAGAATACGATGTGTATTTACGCGGTGATGAAAACAGTTTCAACAATGTCGGTGATCTGAGCCAAATCTACATGCGGTCAGCTAAGGGCGAATTAGTCACTCTCGATACTGTCACCCATATAGAAGAAATTGCCTCGGCACAAAGATTAAGCCACACCAATAAGCAAAAATCGATCACCCTCAAGGCTAACGTCAGTGAAGGTTACACCTTAGGTGAAGGCTTAAAGTTCCTTGACGCTAAAGCCATTGAATTATTACCTAAAGATATTTCGATTGGTTACACGGGCGAATCCAAAGATTTTAAAGAAAACCAAAGCAGTATCTTTATCGTATTTGGTTTGGCTTTACTGGTTGCCTACTTAGTATTAGCCGCACAGTTTGAGAGCTTTATCAACCCGTTAGTGGTGATGTTTACTGTGCCTATGGGTGTATTCGGTGGTTTCTTAGGACTACTGATCACCAGCCAAGGGATCAACATCTACAGCCAGATAGGCATGATCATGTTGATTGGTATGGTAACTAAAAACGGTATCCTTATCGTAGAGTTTGCTAACCAATTGCGTGACCGCGGTTTTGAACTCGATAAAGCTATTATCGATGCGTCATCCCGTCGTTTGCGGCCAATCCTAATGACAGCCTTCACCACCTTAGTGGGCGCTGTGCCGTTAATTTTCTCGACGGGCGCAGGCTCAGAAAGTCGTATCGCTGTGGGTACTGTAGTATTCTTCGGTATGGCATTCGCCACCTTTGTGACACTACTCGTCATCCCTGCCATGTATCGATTAATCTCGGCAGCGACCCATTCACCGGGTTATGTTGAAGCTAAGCTCGAAGCGGCGATTAAAGCGCAAGAGTTAGCGGCCCAAGAGGTGGCGGCAAAGCAGCAGGTGCTTGCGCCTAAAGCCTAGTGCTAATCATAACTGCAGAAAATCGCATAGCAAAAAGCCAAGGCACTCAGTGCCTTGGCTTTTTCTCATTTACGTCTTAAGCATTTTTTACTTTATTGGCTAAGCCTAAATGTAAACCTAAGCCAACACAAAGCAGTGCACTTAACGTAATCACCATACCTAAATGGTGAACGATTCCCGTGCCGCCTAAACCCAGTCCCAACAGAATGTAATAAAACAGTCCGAAGAGTGCACCAGCAGAGCCCGCATAGATGCGGTAGTTTGCCAAAGCCGAGCTGAGTATGTTCGGAATAGCGATACCGTAAGCAATCACAATCAATAGCATAGGCGCTAAAAAGTAAACATTATTCAGCCCTATAAAGGTAGATTGGATCAGCCAAATCCCCAATCCACCGACAAGTGCAATAGCACTGGCTAAGCGAACCAGTCGTGCACCAGTGTGGCCTTGACCCAGCATTATTTTATTAACATAACTACCAAGGAATGTACCAAAGCCTAACAGTAAGCCACTGGTACCAAAGGCAAGCGTCGATAACCCTTGCGCCTCAAACATAAATGGCGCCAGTGAAAAGTAGCTAAACCACATCAGATTAAACGCCGCCACCAACAAGATGTTCTTAATAATCCCGCTGTCACTAAGCATCTTAATCGCTAACTCGCCTATCGCGATTTTCTGAGTATGTGCGGGTTTGGTTTCGGGTAAAGATTTTACCGACAAAAATAATAATACGATTGCAGAGACCATGAGTGCGACAAACACACCTTTATAACCCCAATACGCACTGAGAACACTGCCCAATAGCAATCCGATAACTGGGCTTATTCCAAGTGACATCCCCATCACAGAAAAAACTTTCGCTAATTCCTCTCCGCTATAACTGTCACGCATCATAGTTTGGGTAATCACAGACCCCACTGCCGCGTCAAAGGCCGACAATATGCGGGCCATCAACAACAGGCTAAAATCACTCACCATCAAGGCTAATGCTGAGCCAATCGCATAACAGACTAATCCCGCGAGCATAGCTTTACGGCGACCAATAATGTCGGCTAAGCGGCCCCAGCAAAATACGCCGATGGCAAAGGCCATAAAGTACACAGATAAGGTTTGCGATGCACCGGCAACCGACACCGCAAAGTGTTCTGCAATATTAGGCAAAGCTGGGCTATAGATGGTTTCCATAATTTGCGGAAACATCATTAGCAGCACAACGAGCCCTAATGGTGGTTTTATATTCATGATTTTTAGTCCATTTCAGTCATCCAAATGAGTTGGTTTACCGAAATGTCGCTCCATACTTGTCAAAGATGGCGCAGTATAGATAAAATCCAAATGTGTCCATTAGCAACACTTAGACAAAAAACATCAAAAAAAGGACAAAATGGCCTTTATTCTACCTGAACAGCAATTTAATCCAGACCAGCTGGATAATCTGGTCATTGGCATTGCCGCAGATATGGGCGAACACGACTCGGGAGTGCATCACCACAGGAAGGCGCAACTGCTGTACGCCCCCACTGGCGTGATGAGATTCACCCTAGCCGATACTCAAATGGTGTTACCGCCAACGCGTGCGGCTTGGTTGCCAGCTGGCGTTAAGCACAGCGTCACCATGCGTAATGTGGTTGCCTATCGCTCACTCTACTTTGAACCTGAAACCGTCAGCTCATTGCCCGATAAAGTCACTATTTTCCATGTAAACCCGCTACTCAAAGCGTTAATCGACACTATGTCGTTTTGGCCATGGGACAAACCAAGAAGCACTCAGCACAATGCCTTTTTGCTGCTCTGCGAAGAATTGGGCCATGCCGCGGAAGAAAATCTGGCTTTACCCCTCCCACAGGATAAACGTTTAAAAACCTGGCTTGCGCAACTGCAGCAACACCAAAAACCGCCAGCTAATCTTAAGGATATGGCAGTAGAAATCGGAGCCAGTGAACGCACAATTAGCCGCATTTTTAGCGCACAAACGGGAATGGCTTATCAAGCCTGGCGCCAGCAATGGCGCTTACTTGCGGCCATAGAACAATTAGCAACGGGAACCTCGGTGGCGCAGGTAGGCTTTAATTTACAATTTTCCAGCGACAGTGCCTTTATCAGCTTTTTTAAGCAATATACCGGCACTACTCCGGCACAATATTTCAAATAAGTACTGCCTCGACTGACTTAAAATCGTCGAATCGAGCCTTGCCTCATATGCACTTTCATGACGCTAGCTGCGACGTTAAGCTTTCACCGCTGGCGTGGCAGAAGACTTAAACCAAGCAAGCGGTTTTTGACGGCGCGTTAACATGTTTCCGAGCGCGACCAGCAAGAGTCCCACGCTTGAATACCAAGTCCACTGATAATCCTCAAACACACTCGATACACTTAACGCCACCACAGGGGTTATCACCAACAGATACGCAGCGGCATTAGCGCCAATTCGCTCAACCAAGATCAAATAAGCGGTAAAGCCAATCACTGAGGCGATAACAGCTAAGTAAAACAAGCTGCCAAGATAGCTGGTTGTCAGCGGTAAACTAAAGCTTAAATCTTTAAACCAGATGATGAGCAGTAACGCCGCACTGCCATAGCACATGGCATAGGCTGTTGAGGTAAAGGGCGACATATTATCGCGCGAGTTGCGCATACTGATCATGTTACCAATCGAGAAAAACCACGTACCTAACAGCGAAAACAATAAGCCCCACACTAAATTTTGTGACCACTGAGTCGCGAGCAAATCGGCACCAAAGAGTAAGCTAATGCCCCCCAGACCGACACCGACGCCTAACCAAAAATTACGACTAGTTGGCGTACCGTAAAAAATGCGGCCATGTATCGCATTAAAAATGGGGGCAGTGGCCATAATCACCGCCGTTAAACCGCTGGCGATATAATGGGTTGCGGTATAAAACGCGATAAAGTTCAAACAAAATAGACACACGCCTTGTAGTGCAAACCAAGGATGCTGCCTAAGCTTTACCGCTTGCAGCTTGTTAAAGGCAAAGCCAATGGCGAACATCAAGAGACTCGCAATCGCAAACCGATAGAAAATCGAGACTTCCGTCGCCACCTCACCGTGCTGCCACTTAATGGCAATCCACGAAAAACCCCACACAAAAATCATCAGCAAATACATCACAGCAGCCATAATGAGTCCCCTACACCTTCATAAAATGCTTAATAAGGCAGACTATACAGCGATGGCTTTCGTCCTTATGTCACCATCTTGTTGGCCATAACACGATATTGCGGTTTTAATCGCGAACGGACGTTGAGCCACGCCCATAAGTGCGATAATTTGGACTGACAAAATGCTTAGCCAGTGAGATAACAAGGACCCATGGAGCCCAAATACATCAGTTTTGATAAATCCGCCAAAACCTGTATTCGTAAACAAGCGATTACGGAGGATTTATCTTGGGCCCATTATCAAAATGCGGGCGAGCGTCTGTATTACCAAAACGATGCACAACATACGCTGAGCATGTACTGGATGGCGGCTACGAAACCCACAGAACCGATATCAAGGCAGACTATGGCGCGCCCAGTAAGTTTTGCCTTATGCCCCAAGGCTGCCAAAGCCATTGGCAACTGGGACAACCGCAGCAGTTTATGCATTTGTATTTTAGCGATGAACATCTTAAAAAATTGGCGGTGCGAGTCTTTGATAAAGATCCACGCCAAGTGCGTTTACCTGAGTTGACCTTTGTCGATAATCCGAGATTAGAGGCGCTGTTTCGGCACCAAGTTGCCGAGCTCGATTGGCAGACGAGTGATCAGCATCTGATGATGGAACAAGTAACCGACACTGTGCTGGTGACTTTGCTGCAAAGTTCCGGCTTTAATTTGTCGGTGGGGTCAATTAAGGGTGGGCTCGCACCTAAAGTGGCTAAAGCGATCAAAGAGTTTATTCATTGCCATTCCCATCGGCAGATTTACTTGTCTGAGTTGGCCGAGCTTGCCCAACTGAGCGAGTACCATTTTTGTCGCATGTTTAAATGCCAATTTGCGATGACGCCGCAGGAGTATTTGCTGCAAGTGCACATTGAAAAGGTCAAACAAAGCTTGAGCCATTCAACGCAATCCTTGACCGATATCGCCCTCAATAATGGCTTTGCCAATCAAAGTCATATGGGGCGTTACTTTAAAAAACTCTGCGGCATGTCAACGGGCGAATATCAAAAATACCATAGAAGCTAACATACGCTTTGGGTTCACAATCTCGACGGCTGAACCCAACACTCTAACATCCTTGAAAACCCTATTGCCTCGATATGCTATAGTGCCCTTACTCCCCTAGCCGCTGGAAAACGCCTTGAAAAAAATCGCTTTATTTGTCGATGTACAAAACATCTATTACACCTGCCGCGAAGCCTATGGCCGCCAATTTAATTATCGTAAACTGTGGCAGCACTTAGGCTACGAGGGAGACATAGCGTTGGCCGTGGCTTATGCCATCCATAAAGGCGACGATGGGCAATTGAAATTCCAAGACGCACTAAAGCACATAGGTTTTGAGGTGAAGTTAAAACCGTTTATTCAGCGCAGCGATGGCTCAGCCAAAGGCGATTGGGACGTGGGGATCACCATAGATATTATGGAAGCGGCGAGTGAAGTGGATACAGTGATCTTATTGTCTGGTGATGGCGATTTCGATTTATTGCTGCAAAAAATTCATCAAAAGTATGGCGTTGAAACCCAAGTGTATGGCGTTCCTACCCTGACGGCTAAATCCTTAAGGGATGCAGCCTCTCAATTTCATCCCATAGATGAGGCGTTATTGCTCTAGTCACAAGACAAAAAATGCGGCTACTCATCACACTAACAGCATCAAACACCTTAGCCATATTTAAAGGCCACTTTTTGATAATACAAACAACACACTAGTGATAGGTAATGTCCGTATACATAGGGGCGAGACGTTTTAGAAAGGCATTACGGGTCGATAGCGGAATATGTTGCTCTTTCATCGATTCAATCAAATGGCCGACTAAGGCATCGAAATCCGCTTGAGTAATATTCAAGCCTCTATGACTGTGCGCCATACTTTCGCCGTGATACACGCAGCCGCCATCGGCAACCAGACAAAAATGTTCAATGGCACGCTCACGAAATAACGCAATATCTGTCTCTTGAAAGTGATGCACTATGCGTGGATCGGTGGCAATACGAGCCAGTAAACCATCGACTATCGCCGATACGCCTGCGTTACCACCTAAATCTTGGTATAAGGTTTGATGGCTTGCGGTTTGGCGACTCGAGTGAGTTTGTGATGCTGAGGTTTCGGTCGTTTGCACCGCACAGCCAGTGAAAAAAAACACTGCGACGAAAGGTATTAGCTTCACCCGTAAACGCCTCATAACGCCCCCTCCACCGACAGGTACCAACCCCGTTGCTCTTCAAACCCCGCAATACTGCCCAAATTCGCATAGGCCGTAACCACGGAAAAATGCTTATTGATAAACCACGCTAAAAACACATCTTGCCAATCATCCTCCTGGGCAAAAGCTAACTCATCGGGTTTCTGGCGATATTCGATACCCAGTGCCACATTATCCGTCAGCAATACCGCGGCAGAGGCTTCGAGCACAAACTGGTAATCATGATTGGCTTGAGTACCAAAACCCAATAAACCCGTTTGATTCGCCTTGGTCGCGCGCACGGTCCCATTGAGTAATACATTTCGTCCCGCTACCGCATCAAAAAATACTTTGCTGGCTGCAATATACACATCTAAACCCCAATCATCCCGCGCCCCAACCGCCTGAGGAATCTCAAAGTCATCGACTCTTTTATACTGGGCACCTAAGGTAATTTGCGGCATAGCCGTATAAAGCAGCTCTCCGGTAAGCTTGTATTTTACGCCGAAGATATCTTGGCCTAACTCGCCGCCCATAGTATCCAAATCAAAGGTTTGCCGCGCAACGCTGAGCTCGAATCGATTATCAAAACTCAATGAAGCGCCAATCACTTTCAGCGTAAAGTCATCGACATAAACGCCTGTCGCCATCGCTGTAGCGGACCATTCATCGCTACTGCCATAACCGTTGATCACCGCCCACGGCACTATGCCACCGCCAGCACTGCCCTCAATCGTCGTCCCGCCGCCAGTCGCAACCACGCGGCTACCTTCGGCAAACGCAGGAACAGTACCCAATAGTAAAAATAGGCAAAACAAGGCCTTAACATAATTCCAAGTTAATGAATTCAACTTCAATGCATTTATGGAAATGTTCACTTGATGCTCCGCTCTAATTCTTTCGACGATGAATCGTTAGTCTAACGTCTTTGCATATTGACTTGAGTAAACGCGCTTATGCATCAGAGGCATTTGGATGGTTAAACGCCTCGAACCACAGATCAAATTCAGCCGCTTTTAAGGGTTTCGAAAACACGTAACCTTGAATGATATCGCAATCAAGATTACGCAATATCTCAACACCTTCTTGTTCTTCAACGCCTTCGGCTACTACGGTAAAACCTAAGCCATGGATCAATTTAATACTCGTATCGACTATCATCACATCTTGGCTATCCGTGAGCATGTCTTTGATAAAGCTGCGATCAATTTTCACCTCATTAACGGGTAAAATTTTCAAATAGGCTAATGATGAATGACCTGTGCCAAAATCATCAATGGCAACAGACACGCCCATGTCACGAAATCGCTGTAATACACTCACCACAGTCTGTGCATCTTTCATCACGGCGCCTTCAGTGACTTCGATACAGAGTGCACCGCTTGGCAGATTATTGTCTTTCAGTAAAATGGCGATTTGATTCGGTAAGCGAGTATCGACTAAATCATGGGCCGACAGGTTAATAGCCAGTTTTAGCACCATACCCCGCCGCTGCCATGTCACTAATTGCTGAATTGCCTGCTTCAATACCCACTGGCTAACAATATCAATGTTGCCTGAATTTTCAGCCAGTTGGATAAATTCATCGGGCGGAATAAACCCTAGCGTAGGATGTTGCCAGCGGATCAATGCTTCGGCGCCAGTGCACTGGTTTAGGCGTAAATCCACTTTAGGTTGGAACACTAAATACAATTGGTTTTGCGCTAAACCTATAGGCAAATCACGGATAATCGTCAGCTCACGCTGGTATTTCTCATCGGCGCCTTGACGATAACTGACGATGCGTTGCTCTTCGAGACAGGCTTGATTGAGGGCAATTTCGGCGCGGCGCACCAATACATCGATATCAGCACCATTACCATCGATTTCAAGTAATCCCGCACGCACGGTAAGAGAAATATTTGAGCCTTGGATTGGAAAGGGAGACTCCAGCATATCCAATGACTTCAGTAAATGTTCGGGGCGAATACCTTGACTATACAGAAGTAAAAATGAGTCACCGTCTAAACGCGCCAGTAAATCCGGTGTCGGTGCTAATTGCTCTAGGCGACGAGCAAAAAGCAGTAATAAAGTATCGGCGTTGGCAAAACCAATAATATCGTTGATATGGCGGAAATGTTTAATATCTAACAACACCATAGCACCGGATAATTTATCGTTAAGATCCGCCAAATGCTGTTTTGCGGCAAAACGATTGAGTAAACCTGTCAAGCTATCGTGGCGAGATTGGTAGACTAAATCCTTTTCCCGCGCTTCAATATCATCGCGCATTAAGGACAAACTCTTGGCCAACACCCTCAGCTCTGCTGGCGCACCTTGAATATTGGCAGGCTGCTTACCTTGACCGATTTTGCGGGCATAATTCACTAGTTGATGCACGGGTTCAGTCAAACTGCCCGACAACCAAATCGCAATCGCAATCGCCAGTGCTAAGGTCAAAGCAAAAATCAGCAGCATATTATTGCGTAGTTGCTGATAACTTTGCTGCCACTTGAGGTTTGATTGATGTAGTAGCGCTAATTGGCTGCCGTTGTGATCATAAAGTTTGATGCCCATAGACAGATGATCTACGGGAATACTTTCACTAGGCATTTTCAGCAAGCTAGGCAATAAGCTCGCCTGCTCAATTACACTTAACTTTTCATTATCTGATAAGGTTGAAGCTATTTCAGTGCGGCCCGTTGCCTGATTGACAAAACTCACATCAATGCCCGTAATAGCTTTAGCTTGTTGGGCGACCTTCTCATCCAATAAAAAACCCATGCCAACCCAAGCGATTAAGGTCGGCGCCTTCACCGGCTGCAGCACAAACTGATAGCTAGCATGATCAAAATTAAGGATAGCTAACGCATTATGATTGCTGGTGGTCATATTAAATAAGGATTGAATATCATCCTGAGTGAGTCCGGGCAAACTCGAGGTCAAGAGATCCCCTTTAGGTGATAACAATACAGCGGCGTCGGCACCAATACGAGATCCATGATTAGATAACACTGACTCAATGGTTTCTTGCTCACCAGTAGCAATCGCGCGCTTAAAACCAAAATCGGCACTGAGTACGGACAAACTTTGACTGAGCTGAATACCGCGATTCGATAACACTTCGAGAAACACATTCGCGCCAATATCGAGGCTTTTCTGTTGCTGTAAAAAGTTATCTTTTTCGGTCGCTGTCAACACAGAAAATGCTGTGGCAAATTGCACTAACGTCAGCACAATAAAGAAAACTAAAATCAACCGAGCGCGAAAACTATTTAGCATGTAATGGCTTACCTTCAGAATCGTAGTGACCAAATCCCGACGGCGGCGACGACGGTTTAGCTTGACGCTCAATGTCTAAAGACAGACTGAGTTGATTAGGACCATTAGCGATCAGTAAATCCGTTGGCTCTGATGCCGCCTTCTGCCATGGATGCCAGCGCTTAACTTTATATTGACCGGCGATAAGTCCCTTAAACTGGAGCTCACCTTTTTCGTCCGTCACCGCGACAATAGGGCTATCTGCCACATAGATAAATGCTTGCATATAATCGTGAATATTACAGCCAAGCGCGACCAAACCGGGTTTATCGAACTGAATCGGCGCTTCGGCCTGACCCACATACAATTTAAGTTCGAAAGGTTTAGCTTCTGAAAAAGAATACACATGGTGACGAGTACGATCTAAGTTGGGAAAATCCACCTTTGCACCTTTAGGCACCGCCAGCACAAAGGGGATAAAGGTTCGATTTTTTTGCGACATTTCATAATGCTCGATAGGTATTGCATTATCGGGCATCACTGCAGGGATCAGCTCCACAACAGTATCGGCAATGGCCTGTTGTTGCAGATCTACTACATTAATATTGAGTTCAGCAGCCATGACTTGAGGCGTGAAATAGATCAAAACGCAAAGTACTAACGCATATAAAACGCGATATAGGATCATCCGTTACCTCGGGCATAGTGATGCAAGGCCAACAAGTACCTTAGCTGAGTTCTGCGTAAAAAAACGATCTAGATTCATCTAGCATTGTACATTACTAATACATTGAATAATCATCAAATTATATAGAAAAGTCGTAAAACAGTAACCATTCTAATCATACTGTGATAATGACGCGCTCAAGTGGCAATAAGTTATAAGCTAACAGAATGGTCTGGTAATAATTATTCATTGTTTCTTATTGATGATCCAGAAAATACCAACGATATTCCTCATTTCTGGTTTTAGTTTTAATCTGGCGAGCAATACCATCACTAAACATCAATTGACCTAATGTTAATTAACCCCAGCTAAAGATAGTCAAATCTAATCGCTCTCGCCGTGAATAAACAAAAAAGGCCTACTCAATGTAGACCTTTCATGTGTTTTCAACTAGAAAACAAGCTTAACCGACTGTTATCTCTTTATACTCATCGGCTTTTTTACCGCCTCTCTTTGCTAAGGCATAGTAAAACAGCGGCGTTAGGATAAGACCAAAAACTGTCACCCCTATCATACCGGCGAATACTGCCACGCCCATGGCTTGGCGCATCTCGGCGCCCGCGCCAGTGGAGAACACCATAGGCACCACTCCCATGATAAAGGCGATAGATGTCATCAAGATAGGACGTAAACGTAATCTTGCTGCCTCTAATATCGCCTCCATAGGTGCCATACCATGGTCTTGTTTCTCCTTTGCAAACTCGACAATCAAAATAGCGTTCTTAGTCGCCAGCCCCACCAGCACTATCAGGCCAATTTGGGTGAAGATATTATTATCCCCACCGTAAATCAGCACACCACTGAGGGCTGAAAGTAAGGTCATTGGGATGATTAAGATAATCGCCAATGGCAAGCTTAAGCTCTCGTACTGGGCGGCTAGCACCATAAACACTAAGATGATCACCAGCGGGAAAACCAAAAGACCCGTATTGCCCGCGAGAATTTGCTGATAGGTCAGCTCGGTCCACTCATAAGTCATACCATTAGGTAAGGTTTCAGCCAAAATTTTCTCAATCGCCGCCTGCGCTTGGCCTGTACTCACTCCGAGCGCTGGACCACCGTTGATTTCAGCAGTCGTGAAACCGTTATAGTGCATCACTCTGTCTGGGCCTGAACTTTGGCTGACGTTGATGAACGAACCTAGCGGGATCATGTCACCATTCAGATTCGGCACCTTTAGCTGGCTTATCTGTTGCGGACTTTGGCGGAACGCCTCGTCGGCTTGCATATTCACCTGATAGGTTCGACCGAACCGATTGAAGTCGTTGACATAGGTCGAGCCCATATAGGTTTGTAATGTCTGGAAGATTTGATCGAGCGACACTGCCTGCTGTTTCGCTTTAGTCCGATCGATATCCAGTTCAAGTTGTGGCACGTTCACTTGATAGCTAGAGAAAACGCCAGCTAACTGAGGATCGGCCCACGCCTTGTACATCACTTGTTGGGTCACCTGATACAAGGCCTCATAACCAAGGTTGGCTCTGTCTTGAATTTGCAGACGGAACCCTCCTATGGTGCCGAGGCCTTGCACAGGTGGCGGCGGGAAGATGGCAATAAACGCGTCTTGAATAACAGCAAATTGCTGATTCAATTGTCCTGCAATGGCATTCGCCGACAGTTCAGGACTGGTACGCGAGTCAAAATCATCGAGCGCAACAAACACCACGCCTGAGTTAGGACTATTGGTAAAACCGTTGATGCTAAGGCCAGGGAAAGCAATCGAGTGCGCGACTCCGGGGTGATTTAGCGCAATCTCAGACATCTTCTTGATCACACTATCCGTACGTTCAAGGGATGCCGCATCGGGCAACTGAGCAAAGGCCACTAAATACTGTTTATCTTGGCCGGGTACATAACCCGTTGGTGTATTGGCAAATTGCACACCCGTTAACGCCACCATGCCTAAATACACTAGGCCAATAATGCCGCCAAAACGGATCACCTTACGCACTAACCAGCCATAACCATCGGATGCACGGTTAAATAAACGATTAAAAGGCACAAATAACCAAGCACCAAACAACTTATCCATTAGACGGGTTAAGCCGTCCTTAGGTGCATCATGGCTCTTGAGTAACTGCGCCGATAATGCCGGACTCAAAGTGAGTGAGTTAATCGCCGAGATAAAGGTCGAGATAGTAATAGTCAAGGCAAACTGTTTATAGAACTGCCCGGTTAAACCGCTCATAAAGGCCGTTGGAATAAACACCGCCGCCAGCACTAAGGTGGTTGCCACAATCGGGCCAGTCACTTCCTTCATCGCCTTTTGCGTTGCCTCTACTGGGCTTAATCCTGCGGCAATATTACGCTCGACGTTTTCGACCACGACGATGGCATCGTCAACCACGATACCAATGGCGAGCACCAGCCCAAATAGCGACAAGGCATTTAACGAGAAACCGAGCAGATGCATAAAGGCAAAGGTACCGACCAAAGACACAGGCACGGCCACCAGCGGAATAATCGATGCGCGCCAAGTTTGCAGGAATAGCACCACCACTAACACCACCAGCAACACGGCTTCGAGCAGGGTTTTTACCACAGCTTCAATCGAGCCACGCACGAACACTGTTGGGTCGTAAACGATTTCGTACGTTAATCCTTCAGGGAATCCTTTAGACAGCTCTGCCATTTTGGCGCGTACATCGTCGGAAATCTGAATCGCGTTAGAACCCGATGCTTGGAATACAGGAATAGCGACCGCATCCTTATTATCGAGTAAAGAGCGCAGCGCATAACTCGTTGCCCCGAGTTCCACCCGCGCGACATCTTTAAGGCGGATCACCTCAGCATTCTGACCAACTTTAATGATAATATCTTCAAATTCAGACAGTTCAGTTAAACGGCCTTTCACGTTAATCAAAAGTTGAAAGTCAGCACTACCACTGGGCTGCGCGCCTAAACTGCCCGCTGCTGCCTGTTGGTTTTGCTCACGTACGGCGGCAATAATGTCTGCGGGCGATAAACCCAGCGCCGAGACTTTATTCGGATCGAGCCAAATTCGCAGACTGTATTCGCCGGCGCCAAACAAGCGTACCGCGCCGACACCGTTAATCCGTGCGAGTTCGTCTTTGACGTTTAGCGCCGCATAGTTAGACAAATACAGCATGTCGTAACGGTTATCCGGCGATAACAAATGCACCACCATGGTGAGATCCGGCGATGATTTTTCAGTAACAATACCTAAGCGTTGTACTTCCTGCGGCAGACGGGGCATAGCCCTATCCACTCGGCTCTGCACTTGGGTTTGAGCCTTATCCACATCCGTGCCAATCGCAAAGGTGATGGTCAAGGTCATGCGTCCATCGGACGTCGCCTGCGATGACATATACAACATGTCTTCGACGCCGTTAATTTCCTGCTCCAGCGGCGAAGCCACAGTTTCGGCAATCACTTTAGGGTTAGCGCCAGGATAGTTAGCGGTGACCACTACGGTTGGCGGTACCACCTCGGGATATTCGGTAATAGGCAACTGCCAAACGGCAATCGCCCCAGTGATAAAAAACAGCAATGACAGTACGGCTGCAAATATCGGTCTTTTAATGAAAAATTGCGACAACATAGTGTGTTATTCCTTAACCGCGGCTCGCCGTTTCGACCGCTTGCGCCGTCAAATGCTCTTGGTTTTTATCGAGTATTAACTGGGCTTGGCGTAGCGCCTCGAGCTTGTCGCTGTCGACCATGTCCACTATGTTTGGCTCAATTTGCATCTTAGGACGTACGCGTTGCATACCGTTGACGACGATCTTGTCATCGGCCATCAAGCCTTGGGTCACGATGCGCAGTCCTTGGACTTTTTCGCCTAAGGTCACGCCGCGATATTCGACCGTGCCATCATGACCGACGACCAGCACAAACTTATTATTGAGATCTGTGCCAACCGCTTTATCGTCAATCAAGATCCCCTCATAGGCGCCACTGCCCGCAGTACGAAGACGCGCAAACAAGCCTGGCAATAGGTTATTGTCTTCATTGTTAAAAGTCGCACGAACTCGAATAGTACCCGTCTGCTTATCCATCGCATTATCCACAAAGTCGACCATGCCAATATGGTGATAATCGCGCTCATTGGCTAAAGCCATGTAAACAGGATTATCGCCAGCACGGGGATCGTTACGTTTGTTCTGCGCAGTTAACTTCACGTATTTAAGGTAGGTTTGCTCGTCCACATCAAAATAGGCATACATGCTGGCGGTAGAGACTAAGCTGGTCAGCACACTCTGCCCTGCGGTGACATAGTTACCCGCAGTGACGTTAGCGTAGGATACGCGGCCATCAATCGGCGCTTGCACTTGGGTATAAGCTAAATCAAGCTCGGCGCGCATGAGTGCCGCTTTCACCGAAGCGACGGCCGCCGCAGTCTGACGTTTGTTCGACTCACGGGTATCGAGTAACTCGGCCGAGACCGCCTTTTGGTCAAATAATTTATGTGCCCGTTCAAAGTCATTAGTGGCCAGTTGCTCTGCAGAGAGTGCGCTAGCAAGATCTGCTTTTAACCGGGCCACTTCCACTTCAAACACGCTTGGATCGATGCGAAATAACACCTCGCCTTTTTTCACTAAGGCGCCTTCTTTAAAATTTACTGAGTCGATATAACCCGACACCCGCGGGATAAGGGTGACACTTTCTGGCGCCTGTAAACGACCGGTAAACTCATCCCATTCGGTGACTCGCTCATGCAATACCTGAGCGACATCCACCTTAGGCGCACTCGGTGCAGGTCCCTGCTGCGCTGTTTGCTCACCACAAGCTGAAAGGACGAAAGCAGCCACAGCCGTTAACATCATTATTCGTAAAGGTTTGTTACTCATCATATTACTATCCTCAAAGTGGCGGGCATTTCACGCTGTTCGAACCACACACATGCAGTTGTGTTACAAACCAAACCAATTAAATACCGACTGGTAAAAAATATTATGTACTGGACGGTAATATATAGCGTAAAATGATGCTGTCAACAAATTTATGTACCGAACGGTATTTAATTAAAAGTGTGCACTTACCCTAGGCAGGCAATGCGTCCAGAGGCAAAAGGCTACGAGTTTGAACTGCAAAGCATTTTGATGAATATTGAAGCAAACACTGACTAACGCAGATAACATGCTGAACTTAGGTGACACCTTGAATGACTAAGTAGACATATCCCCCTAAGTCCATCATAGGTGGCAAGTGTGGCTGGACAGGGACTAAACCCATGTCTATCCTAGGGGCAATTGAGAATTGAGGAGCCTAATGATGTCAACCGTCACCCAGACGCCCTGTGTTGGTCGCCCACGAGCTTTTGACACTGACGATGCATTAGCAAAAGCCTTAGAAGTCTTCTGGCTCAAAGGTTTTGAAGGTACATCGTTAACCGATCTCACCCAAGCTATGGGCATTAATAAACCTAGCCTTTATGCCGCTTTCGGTAATAAAGAACAGTTATTTCTCAAAGCGATAGAATTGTATGAACAGCGCCCCTGTGCGTTTTTCTACCCGGCACTGGAACAGAAAACCGCCTATCAGGTTATCGAGTCAATGCTACTCGGTGCGGCAAGCTCTTTGGTGGATAAAAGCCATCCACAGGGATGTTTGATTGTTCAAGGGGCACTCACCTGTAGTGAAGCAGGACAAGCGATTAAAGACACTTTGATTAATCGTCGCCGCGATGGTGAAATAGCCCTGTGCGAACGACTGCAACGCGCCAAAGATGAAGGTGATTTGCCCGCTGACGCCGATCCCTTGCTGCTTGCCCGTTATATAGGCACTGTATTGCAAGGTATGGCCGTACAAGCGACCAGTGGAATTTGCCCGAATGAACTGCGCAAAGTGGCCGAACTAGTGCTGGCTAACTTTCCGCGTAATGATGAATCCTGATTCACCAATCCTGATCCACAAAAACTAAACCCCAGTAGAGTACTCACTTAACTGGGGTTTTATTTATGCTTTGCTTTATTTCTGTCCAACCATTTATTTCTGTCCAACCAAGAGTTCTCTAAACAGTTGTCTGAGTCGTTTCAATAATGGCAGGCTGCTTTTATCTTGATGCTGGATCACATCGACGTTTGCATACCAGCCTATCTGCTCAAATTCTATGGGGACGCGAGTTAAGTTACCCGATGAAACTAAATTGGACGCCATATGCTCGGGCAATAGACACCAACCATGGCCCTGTAATGCGAGCTCCAATAACACGTAATAGTTATCGGCATACCAAACATCAGGACTGAACGCCTGCTGAAAACTACTGGTTTTAGTATTCCGTGAGCGGATAAGTAATTGTCGATACAGTCGCAATGAGTCCATATTCGGTGCAACTGATTTTGCTAAGGGATGCGAACTCGCCACATAAAGATCGAATTGAATCACCCCAATACTCTCAAAATCTATACTACTTGGCATAGATAATTCACTAAAAATCAATCCTGTAGATGCTCTTCCCGAATGCACCATGTCGATAATATCTATGCTTGAGGCACTGAGAAACTCAAGTTCGATATTAGGGAAATCACCTTCTAACAACCGAATAATTTCAGATATTCTCTGTATCGGAATGCCTTCATCCATCGCAAGGCACACTTCTGAAGATTGACTACTGAAGAGCGATAAGGCGGTATGTTTGAGCCTACGATGTTGAAGAATCGTCGCTCTTGCGTAGGGCAGTAATTTACTACCTTCGGCCGTTAATACCGGATAACGACCCGAACGGTCAAATAACTCAACCCCACAGTCAATTTCAAGATTCATCACATGCTGGCTAATCACGGATTGTGCTTTCTTAAGTTGCCTTGCAGCATTCGAAAATGAACCCGATTCTACGGTTTCCATAAAGGCTTCGAGTTGTTCGAGACTAAACATATCGCTTTTACCGATACTATCTAACTATAACTTATCCCTATACTAGATAAAATTATGGCCATAGTCACATTAAATGAATGGGAAATAGCCATGAAAACGACAGAACGTATCTTTAACGCCTTACTCTTTGAAGCGATTGCACTCGCTATTATTATCCCCGTTTCTACCCTTATATCAGGCAAGGGAACCAGTGAACTCGTCATAGTTGGTATCGCTTTGAGTCTTTATACCGTGGTATGGAACTACTTCTACAACCTAGGATTCGACAGGGTATTTGGGGCAAATCGAGAGCAACGTACTTTGAAAACCAGAATACTGCATACCTTTGGATTTGAAGGGGGACTTATTTTCATTAGCATACCGACCATCGCCTGGTTTCTACAGATAGGTTGGTTGGCAGCCATGGGCTTAGAAGCGGTTTTTTTGATCTTTTTCTTCTTCTACAGCACCCTATTCCATTGGTGCTATGACAAATATCAGCCCTACAAGACTTGGTTTACTATGCAAGCCACTAAGGTCAAATAGCGCAGCTAAGATCAACACACATCACCATCAAACGAACCTCACTAAACAATTTAGCGATTCGTTTGATGGCAACATTGAAACTTATCCATTTCAATTTCTTCTACTTAGCAAGAAAGCTAAGCCAGTTCATGTGTTACCCAGCGTAAAATTCCCCTTAAACACAGTACATAAAAATAATAGACCCGCACACAGTAAACTGAGGTTGTTAAAATATCCTATTAACATCACAAAAGGACTAACTATCAGTAATTAATATTCAAATCATTAGTCTAGATATAATTCTTTATGCTATAAAAGCCATATATTAAGCGGGGAGATGGAAGCAAAATGCGCGCAGGGAACAGAATGAAGCTCAGGATGCAGCAGGCATTAAATTTGCCGTCAGCATTGATACTTAGCATCGTTTTATTGCTCGTATCCATTATTTGTAACATGGCACTCGCTAAAGAAAGCAATGCAATACCAGCAGAATCGCAACCTCAAGCCATAACCTTAGCTGCAGAAGACAGTTGGCCACCTTTCGCCAATCAGTTTGGTCAAGGTATTTCCCATCGTTTAATCCAAGCCGCATTTAAACAGTCGCATATTGAAGTGAATAGCTTAGTTGTGCCCTACTCCCGCGCCTTAATGATGGCGGAAAAAGGTGCAGTTGATGGGGTGTTTAACGTCACCCGCGAGAACAGTACTGAGCAACGCTTCATCTTTGGAAACACCCCATTATTTATCGCCACGGCTTCTTTTTATCAAAAGAAACAAAAACCTATTCTGGCAGACAATAAATGGGCGCTACCTAAAGGCACCGTTATCGGCGTGATTAAAAGCTATGAATATGGCGATGAGTTTCCCACATTAGTTAAACAGCAACAGCTCAATATCGTCACCGTCGCCAACCAACAACAGCTCATCAATTTATTATTGATTGGTCGCATAGATGCCGCCTTGATGTTCGACTTAGTCGCGAAGGAAAACCTGAAAAAAATGGGGGTAGATGATGAGATTATTCCTGCATTTGCTAACCACAGCAGCGATATTTTTTTGGCCTTCTCGAAAGGAAATCCGCAAGCACAAACCTTAGCGACCCAACTCGACGCTGGCTTATCACAGCTAAAAGCCACAGGCCAATACGACAAACTGCTCTTAGTCGCTGACTAATCGCCTATTACTACGAGCGAATGATAGATTACCGCTGCGAGCGAATGATCTCTTGATTCACCCAATATAACAGCTGCTTAATAGCCTTCGACAGGATCTGATTCTGGCGCACAATATAACCTAAACTCGTTGTAGGGAATTGCGGTAGAGGAGTGACTTTAGTGGTGAGATTCGCCTTAGTGTAAACCGAAAACTCCGGTACGATAGCCACACCAAATCCCGCCTCAGCCCAATCGATTTGCGCGTCAACACTACCGACTTCCATTATTCTGTAATTCGATAAGTTCAGCGACGGCAATGCGGGATCGAGCAATTCGCGGGTTCGCGTATCGTGTCCTAATAAAATCAACGTCGGTTGCTCGGCTAAGGGCGTATCCACAGAGGGTTTTGCCTGCTGCCATTGCTGTAAATTATCTCCGATTGCACACCATTTAATCTGTTGTAGCTCAGTAAAATGCAGTGGCTGGCTTTCCTTCTGCGCAATCACAAACCCTAAATCTGCCTCGGCATTTTTCACCAATTCAGAGGCTTGTGATGAGGTTGTGTTGAGCAGTGAGAAATCTATTCCCGGAAACTCCGCCTTAAAGAGCTGAAACGGCTGGATCAACAATAACCGCGAGATAATATCGCTGGCGGCAATGGTCAAGGTGCCTTGGCTAAGGTCATTAATCGCATTGAGATCCGCCTGACAAATTTGCAGCTCCATTAACGTCTTCTGACTGCTCTCTAACAGGCGAAATCCCGCTTGCGTTAATCGAAAGGGATTACGGTCAATCAACTTGACTCGAGTGCTTTGCTCTAACTGCTTAATATGCAAGCTAACATTGGGCTGCGTCATGTGCAGCGCTGTGGCCGCTTTCCCAAAATGCTTGTATTCAGCTAAAGTCACGAAGGTCTTTAACCAATGGATATCGAGCATAACGTCACCTTTTGCAAAGTATTAGAGTTAATGATAGCCAATGATATATGAAATTCTTATTGGGATGATAACCATAATTAATTTCTCTTATTCAAATGACGGGTCTAGCATAGCGTCTTAATCAATGAGGAGATGTTGTTATGCCGTCGATCGTGGTTGTGGGTGCAAATTGGGGTGATGAAGGCAAAGGCCGCATCGTAGATTATTTAGCCGCGGATGCCGCTGCCAGTATTCGCTTTCAAGGTGGTAACAACGCTGGCCATACCGTCGTAAACGACTATGGCACCTTTAAATTACACCAATTACCGAGTGGCATTTTCAACTCTAACTGCGTTGCAGTTTTAGGCCCTGGCATGGTGATCAGCCCTGAAAAACTCAGTGTAGAAATTGCTGAAGTGCAAGCGGCTGGCATTGAAGTCAAATTATGCATTTCTGACCGTGCTACCTTGTGCTTACCTCTACATGCATTAGAAGATACCTTAGAAGAACAACGTCTTGGCGACCTCGCCTATGGTTCAACCCGTCAAGGGATTGCACCAGCCTATGGCGATCGCGTGATGAAAAAAGGCATTTTAGTCGGCTGGTTAAACCAACCTGAAGTGCTGCAAGAGCGCATTCAATTTATGCTCGACTGGAAATTACCGCAGTTAAAAGCACTTTATCCAAGTTGCGATTTTAATCAAACCGCCGCCGAAATGACCGCATGGTTATTAGAAGTGACGGCACCTTGGCGTCCGTTTATTTGTAACGTGACAGAGCCATTAAAAGCATTACAAAAACAAGATGCGAGCTTACTGTTTGAAGCGCAATTAGGTGCTGGCCGCGACTTAGTCTACGGCGAATATCCTTATACCACATCTTCAAACGTGACTGCGGCTTACGCGGGTATCGGCAGCGGTTTACCAGCTCTGCGTCCAGAGCGCGTAATTGCTGTCGCAAAAGCCTTTAGCTCATCAGTCGGCACAGGTACGTTAGTGACCGCAATGGAAGAGCAAGACGCCTTCCGCGAAAATGCCAACGAGTTTGGTGCAACGACAGGCCGTCCACGTGACATGGGTTACTTCGACGCTGTTGCCACCCGTAATGGTGTTGAGCTACAAGCAGCAACCGAAATTGCCCTGACTAAGATTGATTGTCTTTCTGGCATGAAAGATCTGAAAATCTGTGTTGCCTATGCTGGTGAACACACTGAGAACCCAATTTGGCCACAAACTGCTGCGTTAAGCCCAGTGTATGAGCAAATGCCAAGCTGGAGCGAAGATATTACTGGTTGTCGCACCTTCGAAAGCCTGCCAGTCGCCGCACAACAATATGTTGAACGTATTGAAGACTTAATGGGTGTACGCGTTAGCATGGTTTCTGTTGGACCAGAGCGCGATCAAATGATCATTCGCTAGTAAACAACGTTTACCCTACAAAAAAGCCATATTCGCCTCGGTGAATATGGCTTTTTACTTTGATATGGTTTGTCATTGAAGAATCACTCAAGACGTTGATAGAGATGACTCGAATACCCCATATTCAAATATCGCCGCTAAGTGAAATAGCATTACTCTTCGAATACGTATTTATCTATCATACCGACCATACGACCAATTTCTGGTTTAGTAATGGTATCGTTAGCACCTAATGCCATCGCCTTTGCGCGGTTATCTTCACTCATTAAAGAGGAAAACATCACAATTGGCATTTGTCGATACGCCTTGGATTCTCTTAAGCGTTTCACCAAATGCATGCCATCCATGCGAGGCATCTCAACATCCGTAATAATGGCGCTGACAAAATCAGAGATAGAAGCATTATCTTGGTCAGCAAGATTCTCAAATTCCATCAGCATTTCAAGGGCATCACCACCATCTTTGGCTGTGATAATGTTGTAACCTGCGCTGCGAAGGGTATTTTCGATCATCTTACGAATAAAAGCGGAATCATCGACAATTAAAATCGTTTTCGCTTCACGTTTCGCCAGCATTTTATCATTGATCAGTACACTTCTATCGAGCGTGACATCGTACTTATCCATACTCAGTTCAGGATTAATGTCAGCAATAATTTTCTCAAAATCCAATATCATAATGAGCATGCCATCACGGCGCACTACAGCAACGACACAATCATTTTCACCCGCTTCTAAAAATTGACTCGGCGATTCAACTTGCTCCCACGACACTCTATGGATGCTACGAACACTATCGATTAAAAATCCATTAATCATCTTATTAAAATCAGTCACTATGACCACTTTGTGGGTTAAATCCTCAGGTGTCGATATTCCGAGCCAACCGGCAAGATCGACCAAAGGGATCAACTTTTCTCGCAGCGAGAACACCCCAACCATGTGCCGCTGGGCATTGGGATAATCTGACGTTTCTGGCACCCTAATGACTTCTCTCACTTTGGCGACATTAATACCGTAATGGCACACCTTATGGCCACCGTTAGGAAGTGTCTTATGTAGATGAAACTCAATAATTTCGAGTTCATTTGTGCCACTCTCAGTCAATATTTCTGATTTTTTAATTTCGCTCATATAAAGCTCTCAACCTAGCAAATCAACGTAAGAAAGGGATTGCAGTTATCAGTATAGGAAGGGATTAATGAATTAGGCACGATAGTGTGATTTTACTGCCTGATTAGCGTGATATTTTTTGGGTAACAAGCATTTTATCTATAAGCAGAAAAGCGTCACATAATCGAATCTAATGACGATTTCAGTCGTCACATTGTCAATCATCTCCAGATTAAGCATCGCCGTTGCCGACCTAAAGTAGTCTGCACATTTCCTTTAACAGCGCTTTTGTCTCTCCGCATTAGAGGTTTTGTTTTAAGAGATAAGCCGCTAGACTATTGCGCAATAAAACTATCTAGCATAGCCGTAGCCCATGCCGCAATTTAGCCCGACCTTTTATTTCCCAGTGCAAATCTACTATGAAGATACTGATTTTTCTGGCGTGGTGTATCACCCCAACTTTTTGAAATACTTCGAGCGAGCCCGTGAGCATGTGATTGGTGCTGAGCGTTTAAGTGCATTATGGCAACAAAACCAACTGGGTTTTGCTGTGTATCGTAGCGATATGCTGTGCCATGAGGGGGTGGAATTTGCCGATATTATCGATGTACGGACTAAATTTTACTTTGAGAGCAAGTATCGCACTGTGTGGCAGCAGGAGATTTGGCGCCCACAGGGTAAAAAGCCTGCGGTCACGGCAACCATTGAAATGGTGTGTATGAATCAAGCCCGTCAACTAGCGCCTATGCCGGCAGAGTTAATAGCCGTCTTAAGTGAGGGTTTTCTTTCAAGCGAACAGAACTAAAATTCTTACATACAAGTACACGCACGATTTTCTGAGCTTATTTCGACATCAGCAAAGGCAACAAAAATCACTCAAAGAAGTACAACTCAAATAGCGATAACTGGACAGTATTAAGGCTCGACTGCAAGCCTTAATACTCTTGATTTAACGAGCATTTGATTTAACGAGCGCTTACTTTAATGAGCACAAGGTTTAGATTGTATTATGTAGTTGGGCCCAGTTCATTTCGAGTTCGGCGGCACTCATGGGCTTCGCGTAATACATACCTTGTATAGTATCAACCCCCATAGCCACTAACCTATCTCTAATCTCAAGCGTTTCAATTCCTTCAACAGTTACCTCATAACCGAGTTTTTTGGCAATATTAATACTGGCTTCGAGGATGTATTCCGATGGTTTATCCTGCTCCAGATCCTTTAAAAAGGCTTTATCAATTTTGACTTCATTAACGGGTAAATGCTTTAAATAAGCTAAGGAAGAATGACCCGTACCAAAATCATCAATTGCAAGTCTAACCCCTAAGGCACGTATCTTTCCTAACGTCTCGACCGCCTTAGTCAAATCCGCCATTAAGGTGCTTTCAGTAATTTCGATCATCAAAGATTCGGGTGGGAGCTGGTAATAGGCTAATCTTGCAGCAATTTCTTGGGGTAAGGTTTCACTGTCAAGGTCCCGTGTCGACAGGTTAACTGCAACACACAATTGTATCCCCGCCGCGCGCCATTTTGCCTGCTGTGCTAAAACCTGATCGAGTGCCCATTGGCTGACTAAATCAATCATGCCAGCATATTCAGCCAAGGGAATAAATTCTCCAGGAGAAATAATCCCGAGTTCGTCATGCTCCCAACGCATCAAGGCTTCAACCTGAAAACATCGACCCGTGGCAATATCCTGTTTAGCTTGATACACCATATATACTTGATTACGTTGCAAACCTTTAGGCAAACTATCGATAATTTTCAGTTCCCTTAACTGACGAATATCATCATTTTGGGCATAGTAAGCAATCACACTACGAGAATGGCGGGCTTTCTTCAGCGCCAAATCGACTCGACGTAGCATCTGACTCGTGTCGGCGTGGTGTTCTTGTAAATGCAGACAACCGATTTGAAGCTTAACGCTGACTGGCGTGTTCTTAATGTTAAAAGGCACTTGCAACCGCCCTCTTAGGTGGACTAATTGCTCCTCAGTCAACGCTTGCTCGTAATACAAACAAAATTCATCACCATTGAGGCGTGCGATTAATCTCGGGGATAAACTTAAGCTGTTTAAGCGTTCGGCAAATTGCTTCAGCAGGATATCGCCAAATACAAAACCAAAGAGATCATTTACATAGCGAAATCGATAAATATCAATTAGCACTAATGTCCCTTGAGTCAGCGGCATCATGCCAGTAAGAGTACGTTTCAAGCCGACACGATTAACTAGTCCTGTTAGCTTATCCTTACCCACACTTGCCGGTAACGCCTTTAATAATTCATCTAAGGTATGGTAGAGAGGAGCAAACGCTTGGGGGACGATGCCAATGTCTAAAGCTTGGCGTTCAACCTTTTGCTGCTCTAGCTGGGTACAAAGCTGTGCTAAGAATTTTTGCTGCGACCGTAAAGATCTGTATTTTGCCTGCAGGATATACAATGAGAATATCAATAAAGCGAGAGAAGCGACAACTAACCCGATTACGAACATACCTTGGCCTCTGCCATACCACGTAAGCTTTTTCTCAAATGACACGATAAAAGATATCAGCGCCATTTGAATTCCATTTAGGCCTAACGATTATTGGTAACTTTCTCTAATTGAATGGAATTTATCCATAAACTCATCACTGGCTAAATCATCGGTCGTCACAGGTAATCCACGGGCGACAAACACACCGAGACGTTGCTCTAGTTCAGTGCCCGCTCGCAATTCACCGGTATAAAAGGCCGCTGCACGAATAAAGTCAAGATAGGTGACATGATCGGGTAGATAAGGTAAATCAGCCCAACGCTCAACCACTTCCATCACTTCGGTAGAGAAATCCCAACTTTTCAAAACAGCACGACCCAAAGGCCCTTGCATTTTACGTACGAGCGCGCGTAATTGATCAATGCTAGTGAATAAATGGGGATGCGCCTCTGCTTCTGTCAATACAGGTAAGGCGCCAATGTTATGCACGAGTCCAGCTAAGGTTAAGGTATCAAAATTTAACCGGCTGGTTGAATGACGCTTATTGTACATCTGCAGCATGGCACAAGACGCAGCGGTTACATCGATTGAGGTACGCCACACTTCATCCATGACTTCCCACACCATTTCATTGGTGGAAATGAATAATTGCTCCATCGCCACCGAAGTGGCAATGCTTTTAATCTGGATTAACCCAATACGAGAAACCGCACTGTTGATACTTTCAGCGGGTACGCCTCGGCTATATGACGCGCTGTTGGCGACCTTAATAATACGCGCAGAAATCGCGGCATCTTGGCCAATCACTTCAGCCACTTGTTTAAGGCTCGCATCGGAGCGTCCAACCACTTCTTGCACCCGCATCGCCACTTCAGGCAAGGTCGGTAGTACTAAGGCATCGTCTTTTAGTTTTTTTAATAAACTGACTAACAGTAGATGTTCGGTAGACATCTTAACTCCCATCAATCTGTAAACATCAACATTGGATTGTTGGAGTATATCAGTTGGCTGTCATTAGATGCGTAGAAAAAACAGCAGACGTTAATAATTTGTATGATTGCGTTATCAATTTTGCCTTACTTATCTGTCTTGATCATCGACCTCAATCATCACTCAAGTTGAAATATTCCGCTCCAGTCGATCTAAGTAAAACTCACTATATTCGTAAAATGTGAAGTACTGCTAAAGTTAACTAAGGCAATTTGCATACCCCTACTTTCATTGTGTAAAATGCCGCCCCCGCGCACCGCGTCATTTATTAACCCATTTGAGAGTGATTATGTTTAAACCTGAGCTGCTGTCTCCAGCTGGAACCTTAAAGAACATGCGCTACGCCTTTGCCTATGGCGCAGATGCAGTGTATGCCGGTCAGCCAAGATATAGTCTAAGGGTACGTAACAATGACTTTAAAATGGAAAACCTTGCCACTGGGATTGAAGAAGCCCATGCACTCGGTAAAAAGCTGTATGTGGTGAGCAATATCGCGCCCCACAATGCCAAGCTAAAAACCTATATCAAGGACATGGAACCCGTTGTGGCGATGAAGCCTGACGCACTGATCATGTCCGATCCCGGTTTAATCATGATGGTGCGTGAAGCGTTTCCTGATCAAGTGGTGCATTTATCCGTGCAAGCGAATGCCATCAACTGGGCCTCGGTAAAGTTTTGGCAAACCCAAGGCATCAAACGCGTGATCCTGTCACGCGAATTGTCCTTAGATGAAATCGAAGAAATTCGTCAGCGCTGCCCCGATATCGAGCTTGAAGTGTTTGTGCATGGCGCCCTGTGTATGGCGTATTCAGGCCGTTGTTTACTCTCGGGTTATATCAATAAACGCGATCCTAATCAAGGCACCTGCACTAATGCTTGTCGCTGGAAATACGATGTACACGAAGCGCAGCAAAATGACAGCGGTGACATCATTGCCATACCAAATCCGGTGCAAATTGAAACGCCAACGACCTTAGGCGCAGGCGCCTCCACAGATCAAATTTACCTACTACAGGAAGCTAATCGCCCAGGCGAATACATGCCCGCCTTCGAAGATGAGCACGGCACTTATATCATGAACTCTAAAGACTTACGGGCCATTCAGCACGTTGAACGCCTGACTAAAATGGGCATAGACTCGCTCAAAATTGAAGGCCGCACTAAGTCCTTCTATTACGTTGCCCGTACCGCACAACTTTATCGCCGCGCGATTGAAGATGCTTCATCGGGTAAAGATTTCGACCGCAGTCTAATGAATCAATTAGAAGGCCTAGCCCACCGTGGTTATACCGAAGGCTTTTTACGTCGCCATGTGCATGATGAATACCAAAATTATGACTATGGCTACTCAGTTAGTGACACCCAACAATTTGTAGGTGAACTAACGGGCAAACGTAATCTTGCAGGATTGGCCGAAATTGAAGTAAAAAACAAGTTCTCCGTTGGCGACAGTGTTGAACTGATGACGCCGCAGGGCAATATCAGTTTGACGATTGAACAACTCGAAAATCGCAAAGCTGAAGCGGTTGAAGCCGGTTTAGGTTCGGGGCACACTGTATATCTACCCGTGCCGAAAGAAGTCGATTTGAGCCACGGTATTTTGCTGCGTAACTTGCCCCAAGGTCAGGATACTCGCAACCCACATGAACTAGGTTAAGATCATGGCACTACTGATCGACGATAGCTGCATCAATTGCGACATGTGTGAACCTGAATGTCCTAATCAGGCCATCACTATGGGCGAAGAGATCTATGAAATCGATCCAGACCGTTGCACCGAATGTGTGGGTCACTACGACAAACCGACTTGCGTGTCTGTCTGCCCCATTGATTGCATCGACCCAGATCCAAACCGTGTCGAATCTAACGACGAATTGTTAGTGAAATTTGCCGTGTTAACGCAAAAAGCTTAATCACGTCATCTGGCCGAGTGGCTATAATGCCTCTCGGTCAAATCTGCTCTAATACCTGCAATAACCTGCGCAAAACAACCCGCATAAAAAATCACAATAAAGATGCATTTAACGGTATGAAAAACCTTTAAATCACTTAAATCCAAGCCTTTATTTCAGCGGTGAATGTCAAAAAAGTAGCAGACGGAATTTATCGCTACTGCACGGTTTGTGATTCGGACAAAATGTCGCTTGATAAATAACCACTTTTACAAACTCGGTTGTTTTAATAGACTAATAGTTATTATTTTGACGCTTATTTGTACACCTCACTCTTTAGCTAAGTAAAAATCTACCCACGGTCAAATTGTAAATCAAGTGTTACATTTTAACCTTGTAAATTAGATACGCCTTAAGCACCGAACTGGGCAGGTTGAAAATACCTTCTACATTGAATTATGTCTCGAAGTCCGTGGAGACATAAAAAGAAAATGGAGTTCAACATGCATAAGAAACATTTAATTGCAGTCGCGGTCGCAACTGGACTTGCTTACTTCCCTGTTAACGCTAATGAATACCAAGCGAGTATGGTAAGTGTCCCGCAATCTAAAGCCATCAAAGATACTTACATTGTTGTATTCAATACCCCAAGCGTTCTTAATCTAAGTAATAACAACACCATAGCTGAATTCGCGACGAAACAAGCCGAGAGTTTAGTCAACCAATATGATGTCACTGTGATGAAAAACTTTGGCAATGTGCTCAATGGTGTACTCATCAAGGCCAGCGCCCAACAGATTAAAGCACTGCGTAAAGATCCAAATGTGAAATACATAGAACAAGATCAAATCATGTCAGTAACGCCTATGGTTGAAGCCAATGCCAATCAACCGAGTCCGACCTGGGGCATAGACAGAATCGATCAACGAAACTTGCCATTGGATAGTAACTATCACACGGATTTCGACGGCTCTGGTGTAACCGCCTTTGTGATCGATACTGGCGTGCTTAATACTCACAATGAGTTTGGTGGTCGCGCCAGCAGTGGCTATGATTTTGTGGATAATGATTACGATGCGACTGACTGTAACGGCCATGGTACCCATGTGGCAGGAACTGTTGGCGGCGCTACTTACGGTGTGGCTAAAAACGTCAATCTTGTGGGCGTCAGAGTACTCAACTGTTCAGGTTCAGGCAGTAACTCTGGCGTGATTGCAGGGATAAACTGGGTGAAAAACAATGCTTCCGGCCCCGCCGTCGCAAACATGAGTTTAGGAGGCGGCGCCTCCCAAGCAACTGATGATGCAGTCAATGCCGCAGTTGCCGCAGGGGTCACTTTCGTAGTGGCGGCGGGTAACGACAACAGCAGCGCTTGTAATTACTCACCCGCACGGGCGATAAATGCCATCACGGTTGGTTCAACCACCAGTAACGATTCCCGCTCAAGTTTTTCTAACTTCGGGACTTGCCTTGATATCTATGCGCCAGGTTCGAGCATTACGTCCGCTTGGTATAACTCGAATTCAGCGACTAATACCATAAGTGGTACCTCAATGGCAGCGCCACATGTGGCAGGCGTTGCCGCATTATACTTAGATGAAAATCCAAATCTCTCTCCCGCACAGGTGACAAACTTACTTACGACGCGCGCCACGTCAAATAAAGTTACAGACGCGAAAACAGGTTCACCCAATAAATTACTCTTTTCACTTGCAGGCGATGATGGTGGCTGTGGCAATAATTGTCCCGTCGATGAAACACCACTGCAAAATAATGTGGGTGTCGCAATCAGTGGTGCCACAGGTTCTGCGACGTATTACTACATCGATGTCCCAGTCAATGCGGCAAGTTTAGGGATCAATCTAGCGGGTGGTTCTGGTGATGCGGATATTTATGTCAGCCAAGGGCAAAAACCGACGACAACAAGCTACCAATGCCGCCCCTATCAAAATGGCAACAACGAGAGCTGTAACTTCACCATACCTACGGCGGGTCGATGGTATGTGATGGTGCAAGGCTATAATAATTACGCCAATGCCCAACTGACAGCCAGCTATAACCTGAATGGTGGCGGAAGCTGCACCGATGCAAACTGCTTAACCAATGGCGTACCTGTCACGAATTTAAGCGGGGCAACGGCAACAGAGAAACTGTATAAGATAGTGGTTCCAGCCAATAGCCAACTCAACATTGCTACCAGTGGCGGAACTGGAGATGTTGACCTGTATGTAAAAGCAGGCACTACCCCAACGACCACCAGCTATGATTGCCGTCCCTATAAAAACGGGAACAATGAAAGCTGTTCGATTACCGTGACTCAAGCGGGAACTTACCATGTGATGTTACGCGCTTATTCGAGCTACTCGGGACTACAACTGAGTGCAAGCTACTAACTCATTGACCAAACCATACAATAAAGTTTAAATAAAAATAAGCCCACTAAGATAACAACTTAGCGGGCTTCTTTATGGAATTAGCAGTGTGTAGTCTCACTAAATAACGTTAAAAGCTTGGGGATTTGGCGAGAATAATTGTCGGTTTCGCTTCAATTTGCAGACGCTCAATCACAGCGGCAAGCTTTTCAACACTAAGACGAATTGGGGCAGGCATACTGGCAAATTCGATACTTAACAGCAGATTTTTCACTTCGAGCCCTAATTCAGTATCACCTTGAATACTCAGCTTGCGCTGGAAGAATAGCGTGTCGGGATCTTCCTTCGCCGCCGCCACTAACACTAGCTCAGCAGAGTTGGCACTAAAGGTCACCTGCGCATCCGTGAGCTCTCTGACTTGCCATTTTCCATTAAAACTGACTTCGAAGGCTAAGTTTATATCTTCCACTCGAATTGCGACCCATTTATCCGTCAAAAATCCAAGCTCATCGTCAGCAGCTTGCTCGGCAAGTAAGAGTTCAAGCAATTGGCTGATGGCTTTTGCTTTGAGGCTAAACGGCATCTTAGCAAGGGGAAAGCCGATGGCTTTTGGGGTGAACTCTAAAAGTTGCTGAGCAAATTTTGCGAAAAAAACAGCGGACATGGTGGGAACCCTACAAGAATAAAACATGATATATCCCAGTTTATCGGGATTTTATGATCTTAAACCTGTTTTAAATCAATTCATCGCCATTCAATCTTACCTACACTCAGCGGCTATCATTTTATCGGGAGCATCACTATGGAGCTGTTGTGTCCAGCAGGAAATCTGGCCTCGCTAAAGTCGGCATTACATGCCGGAGCCGACGCTGTGTATCTAGGGTTAAAAGACGACACCAACGCGCGCTCGTTTGCAGGATTAAACTTCACCCCCGCAAAATTGCAAGAAGCCACTGAGCTGACGCAAAAGCACGGCAAGAAAATCTTTTTGACCTTAAATACTTTTCCAAAGCCCGGTGAAGAGCATCGTTGGTATCAGGCTATCGATTTAGCGGCAAAACTGGGTATGGATGCATTAATTGTCGCCGATCTTTCTTTACTCGATTATGCCCATAGGCACTATCCAAACCTGCCACTGCATTTATCGGTGCAGGCCAGTGCAACCAATCTGGGTGCGCTGAGCTTTTATAAGGAAGCCTTTAACATCGCCCGAGTAGTATTGCCACGGGTGTTATCCATGAAACAAGTACGGGATCTTGCTAAAGTCAGCCCAGTGGATTTGGAAGTATTCGCCTTTGGTAGTCTGTGCATTATGGCCGAAGGGCGTTGCCAGCTGTCATCCTATGTAACGGGCCAATCGCCCAACACAGGTGGATCTTGTTCACCAGCAAAACACGTACGCTGGCAAGAAGAAGGACAGAACAGATTAACCCGGCTCAACGATGTGTTAATTGATAAATCGGCCCTCGACGAACAAATGGGTTATCCCGTGGTATGCAAAGGCCGTTACATCACAGCAGATCAAGATTCGCCGCAATATTTACTCGAATCACCAACCAGTTTGAATACCTTAAGCTTACTTCCAGAGCTAGCCAAAGCTGGCATAGTGTCGCTGAAAATCGAAGGACGTCAACGCAGCCCAGCCTATGTTGAACAAGTCACTCGAGTATGGCGTCAAGCCATAGACACCTATCTAAATAATCCAGCGCTGTACTCACAAAGCCAAAATCAACCCCATTGGGAACAAGCCCTAGCGAAAGTATCCGAGGGTCAGATCACTACGCTTGGCGCCTACGAGCGCGATTGGCAATAAAAGGTAAATAGAGAGCAAGATTGACAAAGGACACCTTATGAAGATTTCCCTAGGACCACTGTTGTATTGCTGGCAGAAACAGCAAGTCGCTGACTTTTACCAGCAAGTCGCCGCCAGTCAAATTCCCTTAGTGTATTTAGGTGAGGCGGTTTGTAGCCGCAGACGCGAACTCAAGTGGGGCGATTATCTAGAGCTGGCGCAAATGCTCAAGCAGGCGGGTAAAGAAGTCGTGCTTTCGACGCTCGCCTTAATCGAAGCGCCATCTGAATATACTGAGCTCAAACGCCAGGTCGATAACGGTGAATTTATCGTCGAAGCAAACGATATGGCGGCAGTGTATCTTGCTAAAGAGCATAAGTTGCCCTTTGTCTGCGGCGCGAGTATCAATAACTACAATCGCGCCAGTTTAGACATTTTGCAGCGGTTTGGAATGCAAAGATTTGTGATGCCAGTGGAGCTATCTAAGGCTTGGTTACAACAAGTGATTCAAGAGCAGCCATCATTTGAGGTGGAAGTGCTCGGCCACGGCTATTTACCACTCGCCCATTCGGCGCGCTGCTTTACCGCTAGACACAAACAGCTCACGAAAGATCATTGCGAAACGGTGTGCCGTGAATACAGTAAAGGACTACTCGCGCAAACCCAAGAGCAGCAGCCTTTACTCAGGCTCAATGGAATTCAAACCCAATCCGCTAGCTGTTTAGATTTACGCAGTGAAATAGCGGTAATGACACAAATGGGGGTCGATGTGTTTCGAGTATCACCCAGTAGTCTTGACTGCATCACTAAAGCCAATGCTTTGGTCGATACGATTCAAGCGACTAAAAATACTCAGGATTTTTCGATGAATAGCAAACTTGGTACAACCCAGTGCAACGGTTATTGGTTTGGTGAAGCGGGCCTTGCTGTGCATGTGAATCCATAGCCTAAAGCTGAAGATAAGCCTAAATTTAAAGATAACTCAGCCAATGATTTTGGGATCTTGGCTGAAGCTTAACTGGCTAAAAAGCAGCACACTTGTCCAACATAATAAACTTCCCAGTCCAATCCATTCTAGTAGGGCTGGCCACCACAAAGTAGGACGCGGCAGTTGCAATACCATCTCCTGATAAAACGGTCTATCACCTTCGGTCAAACCTAAATTGAGCTGTGGTGCATACAGAAACGTCAACATGCTACATAAGACTATTAACGCCAACAACCCAGTCCAACGGCCAAAGTTAGACTTGCCGAAACAGACCAAGGCTAAATAGAAGATCGCACTCAAACTCCCCAGATAGAAAAACCATTTCAGCCCAAGAACATGCAAGTGATACACGTTCACCGGAAATAATCCCACGCTCGCTAAAGCCAGAAAAGTGAGAGCCAAACTGATAAAGAAAGGGTATCCCCAGCAAGAAGTCACCTGCTGCAAAGAAGACAAACAATAGAAAACGAGGCTTAAACTGCCAAAAAACAATCCACCGTTAAGAATGACAGCGAAAGACGAATGACCATAAGTCCCTAATTCACTTAGGGTGTGATTCAAAAAATTGAAGCGATGGAATTCAGAATCATCGAACCCCAAAACAGTAATAACAATGCCAATTAAAAGCCCAAAGATCCCCAAAAAACCAAACTTAATGGCCAGTGTTGAGCCGCCTTTAATCGTAACCTTCTGTACTTTTGCGATCATGAATACTAGAGCTGGATGGGAGTAATACTAACTTACATGGAAATGAGAAGATTTAAAGCGGCGGGTATCCGCTTTATGAATAATATTTTTACTTTCATCGTTATTTGCGACTTTTTAGTCAATCACAAAAGCATCAAGATAATGGAGAAGGTCACTTTTAGAGATAAGTCGATTTAAAGGCTTATCGCATAAAAATGTGTCCTAGTGCCCAAGGCTCCTTAACATTACCGCGATATGCACAACAGGTTCTCGCCAACGCTATATAGCCAGAGTTATCTCTATTGCACTTTCAAATCGAACAGAAAACCAGCCAACATAGCGGTAGCGCTAAAGTTGCTGATGTTTTTTTGTGCAGAAATAACATCTAGATAGTTTCACACACATCAGTAAACAAGTAATTAACCAGTCGTTAACCCACCTAAGGCAAATGATGTTAAGGCCATGTTTAATAATGCTTTTACAGTAATGCAAGCCAATATAACCACTCTTAATTTATCGACAACTAAAGTAAAATAACTATGCTGTTTTGCTGCTTATATCAAACTAACTAGCGAATCGTTTTACATAGAGAAGCTAAGCGAGTAATCTTCCCCATTCTCGTTTTTGAGTTGAATTTAAATGCACCTTAATTAGCGTCGACAGCTTGTTACGTGCGGCTATTTATTCAAATTTACCATGTACGACTCGTACTTTAAGGTGTACAACATTGGCTACTGAAAATAAAAACCGAAACATTAAGACGATACTCACCTTTATCGTCCCTTCGCTGATTGGTCTGTTGTTATTTATGACCCCTATCAGCTACAACGATGCGATCACAATTCCTATCGCTATCATATCTAAAGCACTGCAAGGCGCATTGAGCGGTGTGCTAACCCTCATTGTGACTATTATTGTTGTGACTACGGCGCTGGCCTCTTTGCTGTCAAAAGTGTTTAAGCCCACATTCGTTACACAAAATCACTTCCTTAATGGTTTATTGAATGTCAGCCCTATGTGGTTGACGACTCGGATCTTAAGTGCAGTGTTTATCGTACTGACTTACTTAGGTTTAGGTCCAGAGATCATCAACTCCTCGAGCACTGGCGCATTAGTCTTAAACGACTTATTACCTGTGTTGTTCTCGGTATTTATCTTTGCAGGTATGTTACTGCCGCTGCTGCTGAACTTCGGCCTACTCGAGCTCTTTGGCACACTCTTAACGAAAGTGATGCGTCCCGTGTTCAATCTACCGGGTCGTAGCGCTATCGATTGTATGGCCTCATGGTTAGGTGATGGCAGTGTCGGTATTTTGCTGACCAGCAAACAATACGAAGCCCGTTTTTATACCCAGAGAGAAGCCGCAGTTATTGGTACAACCTTCTCGGCGGTATCGATTACCTTCAGCTTAGTGGTGATCTCACAAGTTAAGTTAGAGCATATGTTTGTGCCCTTTTATTTGACTGTGTGCCTCGCGGGTTTTGCCGCCGCTGTGATTGTGCCTAAGTTGCCACCATTATCGTGGAAGAAAGACAACTACATAGATGACACACCACGCATGCCAGATGATGAGCTGATCCCCGCTGGACATGGCGCCTTATCTTGGGGCTTTGATAAAGCCTTAGAAAAAGCCGCCAGTGCTGGTGGCATAAAAGCGGTCTTAAATGAAGGTATTAAAAACGTTGTCGATATGGTGTTTGGTATTATTCCTGTGGTAATGGCCATTGGTACGCTGGCACTGATTATTGCCGAGCACACGCCCATATTTAACTATCTGGGTATGCCGTTTATTCCATTACTCGAATTACTGCATATTCCAGAAGCCACTGAAGCCTCTAAAACAATCGTAGTCGGTTTTGCGGATATGTTTATTCCGTCAATCCTTGCCAGCTCAATTGAATCAGATATGACCCGCTTTGTAATTGCAGCCTTATCTGTGACTCAGTTGATCTATATGAGTGAAGTCGGTGCACTGCTTATCGGCAGTAAAATCCCCGTCAACTTCGTTGAGCTTTTCGTAGTGTTTATTCTACGCACCTTAGTGACACTGCCTGTTATCGCAGGTGTAGCCCATTTATTGTTCTAAAAGCTAACGGCAACAATAGCTCAGCTAAAAGGGGAGTCAGGTTAACTGACTCCCCTTTTTTGTAGTAACTCATACACGAACTGACAGTTTTGATTATATCGCGTGACTTAATCGTACAATCTCCACTCGACACCACACAACTCACTTTTGGACAAAAGATAGTTAGAGTCAGCTCCCCAGAATCCCTCTTTCAGATAACTTCTCGTATCCACAAATGTCAAATTCCACTGCTATCAGCTTTGCCTGATGATGTTTCTTTTACCCAGAACCATGCACCTTTCACAATGCTATCCAAATTCAATTCCAACTCTGTAATAACCAGCTTTGCCTGAAACAACGCCGTTATAGCTAATACAACTGTTAGCCACATTGTCACGTTTGTTCTTCTTCGTTCAGTAGCATCAAGTTGTAACAGTTCCATTGTTGTCAGTGTCTTACCTTTAATCCTGCACTCATATTGATTAACAAGTTCAATATCGCCCGATTCCGCCAATGATCTCATAACTAATAGCGTTGCTTGCTTTAACGTCGGGTATTGAGGGTGCAAGATAGCGTACATCCCATAGATGTTATTCAGAATTAGCATCACATCTAGTGCCTGTGTGTGGTTATTTTCAGACAATTCAATAATCGCACGTAGAACCCTGCTTCTATCAGGTCTCTTATGCTTCTTCTTTGAGTGTAGTAACCTAGGAACAGCGTACCTCCACAGTGCATACTTGGACTGTATCTTATAGAGCCCTGTTACCTCATGTATCAAAAAATCAAATGGGGATTCATATGTGTGCGTAACCAAGCCATGATAATGATGTATGGTAAAGTTCAGCACAGTCAGATTCTGTAGATCTAACAACGTACTTCTGTCATGGGTTCTCTTGGCTTCATCCCACACTTTTACTTTAAGCTTGTTGCCATTATCTACTACGGCATCAGCAAGGTAGAGCCCACTACTATCGGTCACATAAACACTATAACAATCGATCTCCTTGCCACTGTTTCCGCTACGGGGAATTAGTTCAGGAGTAGGTATAGCTAACGCCTTAGTTAGTTTATTTATGAATATTCTATCCAGCCAATTCAGTGCCATAGCCAATCACCCATATGCCTTTAATTTAATTGAATAATACGTCTGTTAGTAACTAACACAAAGTAACCCGACTAATACGTCATTTATAAGCCAAATACCTCGACAACACGCTTTGGGGCATAAACGTGCCAGAACTGATCGGCCTGACACGAGTAGGGACAAAAATGAGTTAGGTTATTAACTCTAACTCGTCATTTTCGGATGAAAATCTCTATGGGCTAACGCCTTGCTTACCGGCCCAACGGAGCAGAGTAAGCTTGTGGTAAAGTTTGCGCAGCAAACCACAAGCTTACGGCGCGTAGTTGAGTCCGAGTACAGCAACTTGTTAGCTGCTGGCCTCGTAATCGAAGCCTTTAAATATACTAATTCCAGCATCAACCTCTTTAAATAAAGAATCTGCGTCCACTTCCAACCTATCTTTCCTAAGACGCTCGACAAAAGTGACAATTGTTTCCCGTACTTTATGTGCAAGATAGTCTCGTAATTCATTCTTGGATCGAACCTCCCAGACTTCGCTGGGAATTTGAATATCAGCGGTTATGTAACGCTGCTTCTTTGCGAATCTCAGCCTGGTTATACCCTCATCGCCAAACTTCTGAAATTCTCCATCTATTCTCAGTACAGGTGCATATTCATCAATTTCTTTGCAATACGTTGATGTGCAACTGCTTCGCAGTGCCTTATATAGGTCAACTTTTATCTTGCCTAGCCCGCCGTCTTTGGGACCGCCACATTGGGCACCAATAGAAATTATGCTCATGACTACCTTTTGCTGCTAACATTTTATTAGTGCGCATGCGCGTTTATCACGTTAGACCAGTAAAAATGCGCACAGTTAACTATCTGTTTATGCAGAAGTTATCAGCTTTTTATAAAATACACCATCTGGAAAAACGCGCATGCGCGTTTTCCAAACCTATTAACTAAAATTCAGTTACTATATTTACCTGATTTTAAAGAGTTTTATTTATTTCGAATGGAATTAGTGCGCACTGATTTTGTCTGAAAATCATACCAAAACACCTAAATTTAAATACGACTGTATACCCATACATTGTTAGTCGATTTCTGGTAAGGCCAAGCATAGGCAAATAGATAAGAATTTGTATGGCAGCAGGAGTGGGAATTTTCGGTTGAGCTAACGAGCCGAAACACGAAATGGGGCAGAAGTAAGTTAAACCAACCTATCGGATCTAATTGCATCCTGATGTGAATCTTGCAGGTTCAGTCCAGGCTAATTCACCTTTTGTCATCTGCATGTCATCTAAACTTCATCATTCGGTCAAAGCCCCCCACTAAGCTCATATTCGTTAACAGCCTAATGGGGTGAATACGAGATGACAGGATTTAATTTCAGGAAACTTGAGAGGTCTACGCGGGAAGAGATAAATGACCCCAGCCTTTCCCCTCCCATCTTTAATCGCTCAACACAAACGCCAACATTAGCACCAACATCCTCAAATCAATCCAATTGTGCCGCTATTACCCCATCCGCATTAACTTCAACCCATACAGCAAGCATCACAGTTAACGCCCTCTGGTTGTCAGATATCCATTTAGGCTGTAAGGATTGCAAGGCTGACTACCTGCTCAGCTTGCTTGAAACCGTGCGTTGTCAGCACTTGTATCTGGTCGGTGACATAGTCGATTTATGGGCGTTGAAACGTAAGCTGCACTGGCCCGATAGCCACAATAAGGTACTGCAGAAATTCATTGAACTGGCACAAAACGGCACCCAAGTGATTTATCTGCCGGGCAACCACGACGAACTGATTAAACCCTACGCCGAGCTAAGCCTGTGGAATATTAAAATTGCCCGCCAACATATTCACCACGGAATTGGCGGCCATAAACTCTTGATGCTCCACGGGGATCAGTTTGATGCCGATGTGTGTGTCGGCCGTTTCTACGCCATATTGGGCGACCATTTATATGACCTATTATTGTTCCTCAATCGCAATCTCCATAGCTTGCGGGAACGCTTAGGTTACCCCTATTGGTCACTGGCAAGTTATATCAAGTCCAAAGTGGGTAAGGCTCAAGCCGCTATTGGACATTACCGTCAAGCGGTACTCAACTATGCCCAGCACTTTGATGTTGACGGTGTGATCTGCGGTCATATCCATCAGCCCGAACTCTCGACTCACCCCAGAGCAGCCCAATATTACTCACCACTCAGTCCCCCTGAAAAGAGGCAGATCATCTACGCCAACGACGGTGACTGGGTCGAAAACTGCAGTTTAATCACAGAAACCTTAAGCGGCGAATTACAACTTTGCCGCTGGAACGAGCAAACGCTCAAGCTCGATATTCTCAACAGTATAGCGCTGGTACAACAGCCGCCTGAGACGCACAAAGACAAGCAACAAAAAACGGCAGCGCAGCAAATGCCAAACATAAATACCGGCGAAACTCGCCCAAGGGATGTTGCCTAACACTATGAATCAATTACATAATGCTATGGAATACAATGAACAAATGCTAAACAGCAGCCTTAGCCATAACAAGCATACTGTGCCGTTCAAGGCGAATAACATGATTTTTACCGTTGATAATGTGGTTGAACAAAATCTGCCAGCGATCAATGACAAACCTTGGCTCGCTAAACCTGCCAAGGCCATGCTGCGTTACCTGCTCAATGAAAAACAGTGCAACGATATCGCCAGTCAATATACCTATTTACAGGGCGTAGACTTTGTCGAACAAATGCTGGCGAGTTTTGACTTTAGTTTTACCGTGCCCGCCAACGAGATAGAAAACATTCCCTGTGAAGGCCGAGTGGTCATATTCGCGAACCATCCTATAGGTTCACTCGATGCATTAGCGCTCATCAAACTCATCAGTGAAGTTCGCCCTGATATAAAAGTCGTCGCGAATGAACTCTTGATGGCGCTGGAACCGCTGCACTCAATCCTACTGCCAGTGCGCAATATGACCGGCGGCACACCGAAACAGCATTTAGAAAAAATCCACCAGCACCTGCGTAACGAAGGCGCAGTGCTGATTTTTCCGTCGGGCGAAGTCTCGCGTCTGCGCCCTAACGGCGTGCGTGATACCCAATGGCACTCAGGCTTTTTAAAGATGGCGATTTCCTGCAATGCGCCCCTACTGCCAATATTTTTAGATGCCAAAAACTCTGCCACTTTCTACGGCGCATCTATGATTTACAAGCCACTTGCGACACTGCTGCTAGTGAAGGAAATGTTCAAGCAGGCTAAACGTAATATGCCGATCCGCATTGGCGAGCTCATTTCTAATGAAGCCGTACGCTCAATGGACTTTCCACTCAAGACCAAGATAAAACTGCTTAAAAATCACTTGTATCGTATTGGCAAAGATAAAGATCCTCTGTTTATCACCCAGAGCGCTATCGCCCACCCCGAATCGCGCCGTGAACTGCAAGCGGCACTGCAACAATGTGAACTTCTAGGGGAAACGCAAGATAACAAGTTGATTTATCTGTACCAACACCACGACAGTAATCCCATCATGCGGGAAATCGGCCGCCTGAGGGAAATCGCCTTTCGCGCCGTAGGCGAAGGTTCGGGCAAGCGCCGCGATATCGATAAATACGATTCCTACTACCAACACTTAGTGTTGTGGGATAAAGAGCAGTTTGAAATTATCGGCGCCTATCGTTTTGCCAGTGGTGAGCAAGTCTTAGCAAAATATGGCAACAACGCACTCTACAGCCAATCCCTATTCCAATACGCCGACAGCTTTATGCCCTTTGTGAAGCAAGGGTTAGAACTCGGTCGCAGCTTTGTGCAGCCTAAATATTGGGGTAAACGCAGTTTAGATTATCTGTGGTTTGGCATTGGGGCTTATCTCGCCAAGCATCCTGAATATCGTTATCTATTTGGCCCAGTGTCCATCAGTAATCAACTGCCTGGAAGTGCTAGGGAAATGCTAGTGCACTTTTATGCGCGGGAATTTGCACCTGCGCAGCAGATGGCAGTTTCCATGTCACCCTTTGGCTTATCTAAATCCCAAAAAGCTAAGTTAGATGACTTGTATTTCTCCGAGGATTATCAGAGTAACTTTAAGCAACTCAAACAAGTGCTCGCGAGTATGGGGGCGGCCGTACCTACGCTCTACAAACAATATGGTGAACTGTGTAAAGCGGATGGGGTTAAGTTTCTCGCCTTTGGTATCGACGCCGACTTTGGCGATTGTATCGATGGCTTAGTGCTGGTGGACACCCACAAACTGAAAGGTAAAAAGTATCAACGCTACATAGGCGCACACTTGCCCGAATCGGAGCGGATGCCAATCACAGCGGATGATGAGCTAGAGGTCCAAGATCTTTGAGTTAAAACTTTGTAATGGGTGTTGGCTAAACTTGCACCACTCTGTTATAAGTAACTGTAATGCAGCGCATTAACAGAGCGCATCCTAGGATGCGCAAGCTTAACAGGGGATCATCATGCCGATCATTATCGCCGATATTATGAGTACCCGAGTCGTCACGGTTGAAATGGACGATCGATTAACTGTGGCGAAGGAAATCTTCGACCAAGCGAGCTTTCATCACTTGTTGGTCGTCGATGAGTATCAACTTGAAGGCGTGTTATCGGAGCGGGATCTATTGCGCGCGATTAGCCCGAACTTGGGCAGTAGCGCCGAAACCGCAAGAGATTTAGAAACCCTACAAAAACGTGTGCATCAAGTGATGACGCGTAATCCGGTTACCGTCGCACCCCACATCAATTTAGACACGGCTACCCGCATGTTACTAGATAACAATATAGGCTGTTTACCCGTGTTAGAGGACGGTAAATTGGTTGGGATTGTTACTTGGAAAGACTTATTACGTGCCTATTGTGAGTACAGAGCACAAAATCAAAGCGAGTGCTAATCCTAAGACTGCACTCGCTTCTGTTCTCAATAACTAAGTTCAACTCACTCAGTTTGCCTAACTTAAATCGCCCAACCACCCATATAAAACACCACTAAACCTAAGGTGATGGCAAGCACGCCTAACTTCAGTTTACGCCATTCGCCACTGCAAATACGGCCTACCACCAGTGTCACAAAACCCAGCATAATACCGGTAACGATATTACAGCTTAAGATGATAAACACAGCGCAGGTTAAGCCCGACATGGCATCAACTTTATCGTCAAAATCGAGTTTCGCCACATTACTCAGCATCAACAAACCCACATACATCAAAGCAGGCGCTGTCGCATAGGCAGGCACTAAGTAGCTTAATGGCGCTAAAAACATCATCAATAAAAACAGTACGCCAACGATAGTCGCGGTTAAACCTGTCTTACCGCCCGCTGCAGTCCCCGCCGCCGACTCGATATACACAGCCGCTGGTGCACCGCCGACTAAACCTGCCACCATACTGCTGACTGAGTCTGAAGTTAAGGCTTTACCGCCGCCGACAATATTGTCGTTTTTATCGAGTAAATTAGCTTGGCCAGCCACAGCACGGATAGTGCCGGTCGCATCGAAAATCGCCGTCATCACTAACGCTAATACGATAGGCAATACCACAGGATTAAAGGCACCCATAATATCGAGCTGACCAATCAGTGAATGCTCTGAGGTAAAATCAGGCAAGGCGAACAAACCTTGGTATTTAACGCTCGGATCGAACACTAAACCAAATACCGATAGCGCGATAATCACCAACAAAATACCGCCAGGTACACCGCGGCGCTCTAAACCAATTGTCGCCGCTAAACCTATAACGGTAGCGATAACAGGTAAGCTGTTAATGTCGCCTAACTTCACAGGTAAGCCTGCGCTATTGGCCACAATCAACTGCACACTGTTAGTCGCAATCAAAAGTAAAAACAAGCCGATACCTATGCCTGTACCGTGGGCTATGCCCTTTGGTAAATTCGCCAGCACCCACTGGCGAATACCTGTCACACTCACAAGTGTGAACGTCACACCCATTAGGAAAATAGCGCCTAAGGTGACTGGAATCGACATTCCCTGACCTAGGACTAAGCTAAACGCAGTAAAGGCCGTGAGCGAAATAGCGCAGCCAATCGCCATAGGTAAGTTAGCCCATAAACCCATGAGCAAAGAACCAAATGAAGCAATTAAACAGGTGGCGATAAACACGGCGCCGGGATCAAATCCCGCTTGGCCTAACATGTTAGGCACCACAATCACTGAGTAGACCATAGCGAGGAAGGTTGTGAATCCCGCAATCACTTCTTGGCGAACTGTGCTGCCACGTTGTTGAATAGAAAAATAACGGTCCAGAAACGAACCAGAGGATACGGCTGTTGAACTCAATTGCTCAGACATAATATTGTTATACCTTGTGATCTCTTAAAATGGGGTCGGTACCAATTACCCTAAAACGCAATTGGCGACGCTGGCTGCGGCAGATTAGAGCCCCAAATCCATCAGACTTGGGTGAGAGATCCACATCATTTTCCTACTGTGGGAAAAATCCATGATCTGCAAGCAGTGATGCCTCGCGATGATTAAAAAGCCATTAACCATGTAGACGCAGCCGTTGTTGGCCGCGGATGATACTGGAATCTCCCAAAGATAGCTAAGACATCGCCTACACTTCGATAAAAAATTAGCGGCAAAAACTGAAATCTGTTGTTTAAAAAAACGCCTAAACCTATGTAATAACTGCTACTTAATATCACATTAATCACGATAAGAGTCTGCCAGTGCCGCGTAAACGTACGCTAACTTCCCCCCTCCTTTATCTCCCAATATTAGAATATGGCAAGTCAACCAAACCTTGATACTGTGTATTGATACTTGGCGTATTAACGTTACAGGGGTTGTTGTACAAGGAGCCACACTTACGCTTTATGTAACGAACACCTCGTCATTCACACCGCCTGCGTGAATATGCGATCTTGGTAGCTTTATTGAACAAAAAATTACTCTGCTTTTACAGTCACATCAATATGACTTATGCTTAGAGGTACTGATGGGACTACACTTAGCTGACTATGAAAGAAAAAGGATTGGGTATGGACGAAAGGCGTAAGTTTTCGCGGATTCTATTTGCCACGAGCGCACATCTACAACAAGGTGGTGCACAGTGGGAGACGACCATTCTCGATTTGAGTCTAAATGGTGCCTTGGTTGAAGAACCGCAAAATTTTATTAATTCGGGTGATGCTATTACCCTCAGTTTTGCCTTACCAGAATCTGACATTGAGATCCGTATGGAAACTGAGTTGGTCCATCAAAAAAATGCCCAATTAGGTTTGAAGTGTAACTTTATCGATGTTGATAGTATCAGCCACCTAAAACGTATGGTGGAACTGAACCTAGGTGATGCTTCTTTGCTGAATCGTGAACTTATGTTGTTTATCGAAAAACACAATATCACAGCTTAAAACACCAGCTCACAAATACAAACAGCGCCTCATGGCGCTGTTTTGCTTGCTGGTGTTAATCTCACTCGCGAGCATTTGATGCTAAATCGCTTCTAGCGCTTCGGATAACTTAGAAACACCCACCACTTCCATCCCAGCTGGAGGCTTTTTCGGCACATTGGCCTTGGGCACGATTGCTCGCTTAAAACCATGCTTAGCGGCTTCGATTAATCGCTCTTGCCCATTGGGCACAGGACGAATTTCGCCGGACAGCCCGACCTCACCAAAGGCAACTAAATCGCTAGGCAAAATATCACCGCGAAAACTCGATACCATTGCAAGCAGCAAGGTTAAGTCGGCACTGGTTTCCGTTACTTTCACGCCGCCCACCACGTTAACAAACACATCCTGATCCGACATCTGCAAACCACCATGGCGGTGCATTACGGCAAGCAACATGGCCAAACGGTTTGCATCCATACCCACAGCCACGCGGCGCGGGTTAGACATAGCTGAGTTATCCACCAGCACTTGCAGCTCCACCAACAAGGGCCGGGTGCCTTCCCAAACCACCATGACAAGCGAGCCAGATGATTCTTCTTCACCACGAGAGAGGAAGATTGCCGAAGGATTGGCGACTTCCTTTAAGCCGCGCTCTGTCATGGCAAATACGCCTAATTCATTGATCGCGCCAAAACGATTTTTATGGGAGCGCAAAGTGCGGTAACGACTATCGCTATCCCCTTCGAACATCACAGAGCAGTCGATACAATGTTCCAATACCTTGGGCCCAGCCAAACTGCCATCTTTGGTCACATGGCCGACCATAATCACGGCAATGCCATTTTCTTTCGCAAAACGGGTTAAGTAAGAAGCGGATTCACGCACCTGCGACACACTGCCAGGGCTCGATGCCACATCACTCATGTGCATCACTTGAATCGAGTCAACGACGATGACTTTCGGCAATTCTTTAAGGGCAACTTCGCAAATTTGCTCGACGCTGGTTTCAGACAACATCCGCAATTTATTGGTTGGTAAACCAAGGCGATGGGCGCGCATCGCTACCTGCTGCAACGATTCTTCACCCGTGACATAAAGTGCAGGCATTTGCTCGGCCAAATGACACAGAGTTTGCAATAAAAGCGTACTCTTACCTGCGCCTGGATGTCCGCCAATCAAAATGGCAGAACCAGGTACAATCCCACCACCGAGCACTCGATCTAATTCGCCAAAATGACTCAAGATCCGCGGTAAGGCATTAAGATCGATTTGATCTAATGTCTTCACTTCATTGCTGCTTGCTCCGGCATAACCGACAAACTTAGTGCTGCGCCCAGGCGACGCTGCACCGAGCCTCACCTCAGTGATCGTATTCCATTCCTGACAAGCGCTACACTGCCCTTGCCAACGGGGAAAGTCTTGTCCACACTCATTACATACGTACGCCGTTTTATTCTTTGCCATAACTCATTAAAATCTGTATAAAATCAATTTAAGTAACTGCGAATACTGCCGACATAAGACTAACAGCCCAATACAAAATAAGCATTAAAAAGAACCCTACATGAGTCTAGATAACCATAGTGCACTCATCGAACAGCTCAAGCCATTGCTCATGGAACCTAACTTCCATGAGATTTTCCAGCAGCTGACGATAGATGAAACCAATTCGACCCGTTTTCTAGTGAAAATGGAACTCAGTCGTTTGGCTTCACCATGCACGCGAATTATCGATCTCAGGGATAAATCTGAGCTTCCTTGTGTTGAAGTGATGTTAGGTCAACAGCGACATTTTTTAGATGAACCCGCCAAAAACAGTATGCATGAGGCCATGTCACTGTTTCGCAACCAATATACCTTGGGAGTATACGAGTATGTGCTCAATGCTCACCAACAACGTCGGTTAAAGTTGCGCCAAAATGTCACGCAGGTAGAGGCCGCAGAATCAGAGCCTTTTATGGTGCCCGGCGTGGTATTAGGCAGTTATTTCAACCGCACAGAAGAGCGAATGAATTACAGTATTCGCATCGCAGCATCGCAAACCGGCCGTGGTGAAGTACAAGGGATAACTGCAGATTTATCCGTAGGTGGTGCCCGTATTCGCCTTGCAGCTAACCATCCCTTCGATCTCGACCATCCCCTAAAAATAAAGTTACTGGAACTCAGTGAAGAGTTTTACTATCCCGATCTCCAGCTCGGTGTTGACTATGAGGTTGTCGATAGCCAAACCAATGGCGAATATATTTGGTTAAGACTCAAGCGTATTGGGGGCAGCGAAGCCTTAAGTGAAATGCTTGGCAATTTAATCCGCGGCTACAAACTGCGTTACAAAGTAGATGTGAATGATGTGATAGTCACAGCAACAGGGCTTGGATTTGAGCGTCATTATTTACCCCATTTGCCGCACTTACCTTTATATTTCAATACTCAAACTCAAGGTTTGAGCCACATGCTACTCAGCCGAGATAACCAGCAGATAGTGCATTATTTTCAAGATGAAAATGATGTGAACCAGTTACCAGCTATGCTGACACCAAGCCGTTTATCTGCGCTACTTAATCATCCTGAAAATCCCGACCATGGGCTATTTTTTAGCTTTACCTATAATGCCCAAGGTTGCTTATATTTTTACTCTGCCACCTTAGCAGAGCTTAAAGCTAAGGGCATGATGCCTTTATTTTTAGGCTTTGCATCGACCAAGCCCAGCTGGCGGATCTTCAAAGTCACCCAAGATAAAATTTATCATGATAAGGGTTATCGACGTGCGACCCTCCCCGGAGATGAAGCAAAATTTAGCCCATTGGTCGAACAACAATTATCACAATTTAGCCATTTGCTTCAGCTCATCGAAATCAGCAACGAAGATACCAGAGGCCATTACAAAGCTTGGCAAGACGATAGTAATGCCAACGCCCTAAAAACCTTTGGTCAACAAAGACTGACCACCAATCAAATTAAGTTAGTTTCCATGCAGTTTAGCGAGCGACGCCAAGAAGCGCGTTTCGCCTTTAAAACCTTAGTCAATGTGACTCAAGACAAGCACAAAGCCACGGGCATTACTTTAGATATTTCAAGCCGAGGCATGCAATTAACCTTGGATAATCCTGCAGATTTTTCATCAAATAAACCACTACTGTTAAGCTTCCCAAAGCTCCAAACCATTGCAGGCAAAACACAGCTAGATAACCTCCCCTACCGCTTAGTGCGTACCCGCAAGAATGGTGTAACCTTGCATTTAACCGCCGTTATGGGTCATACACCCCATATTGGAGTGGAATTTTTAAATAAACTTATTGCCCATAACAAAGAAAAATTAGAGCAACTCACCGAAAACAATAGTGAAATCAAAGAACTTGCCGATGGTTTAAAAAATATTTTGATGCATGATTTACATTCTGTGCCCTATTTTGTTGAAAAAACGACAAAATCTGCCCAAGTCGCTTGTTTAGGCGTTGGTACACAACAGGATGAGATCAGCGATATTTTTGCCGCGGGCACCTCAGATACTCTGCAATATAATTTAGCGCCACTGCTAAAAGACGGTTTTTTTAAGCGAGATATTCTCGAACCTATCCGCCAAATGAAACCCCAACAGGACATGGATTTTATTGAAGTGTTTATTCAGTTAATTCGCCAATCTCGCGGAAAAATCTTTTTAAAGTGCACTCTTGCAACTGAAATCGGTGATGTCGAAGCACAGATAACCTTTATCAATCAGAGCAATGCATTAGGCAGGTTCCTCGCCCTACGCATTTATCGCGGCGCGACAGAGAAGCCAGACATGAACTACCTACGCCGTGAATTGGAATACATTAATATTCATGCAAACCATAAAGCTAAGCAGTTAGAAGAACAGTTATGGCGTGTGATTGGTGTCGGCGAACTGTTAGATATTACCCAAGAAGTCGAATTAAGATACCCAGTACTTCATAAAAAGCAGTCTTAATTGTTCAATACCGCCAGATCAAAACTTAAATACCAATCCCTTATCTTAGGAAAATGATCACTGGTGGCATCTAAATGCGTCAGCATATCTGCATGACCATAGTCATGCTTAAAGCCATTATCCTTAGAGAGAAGCGTCGATTTAGCCAGTTTAAAGCCACACTCTACGACCATATCCGCCACATCTTCTGGATGCCCCAACACAGTATCGTTTTGCCCTGAGATAAACCAAGCCGGTGGCCAATGAGCACGCTTTGCCGCTTTCGCATAATCAAACCCATCATCGTGATCGATCCAATCGCCCCGCACCCAATCGATACTTTGAACTAATGAGGCGCGACTTTCATTGTCCATACCAATGCGCAGCTTATCGGCGGCGAGGTAACCTTGGCCCATCGCTAAACCTGGCGCTAAACGATTCCAAAAAACATCAACCATTAACCACTTTTTGAAGGACTTAACCCGAATTGTCCGTTTGCTACCGAAAGTAAGCAGTGAACGAACGCTTTGCTGCAAATCAGGATATCGGGCCAAACTACTCGCCATCAACACGCCGCCCCATGAATGGGCACACCAATGCACCTGCGAAGGCGCCACGGCTTTACGAGCCGTCTGCTCTTGGCAGACTTTTTGATGTAAATCGAGAATCGCCTGCTGCACTAAAGGTAACTGCTCGCGGATCACTTCACCCTGCCCTAAGGTAAAATCACGATCGATTTTAGGCAAGCTGAGCCCTCTTCCTGCAGTATCCAGCACATACACCACAAATCCCGCCTTCGCTAAATAACAACCAAGACCACGGCCACTCTGGCTATAAAACACTCGACCGTTAGACATAGCACCATGAAGCATGAGGATAGGCGTTTTAGAAAAATCAGGCGCAGCCGGTAATAACTGGCGTAGATGCAGTTGACCATCGCGGTACGGCAGGTAGATTGAAGACTGTGAAATGGTCGAAATTGAGCCTTGGGCGAGCTGAGTCAAAATAAGTCACTGGTAGTTTATCAATATCCCTAAACTACCAGCTCATCAATAAAAGACAAGAGTCATTACTCTAACTCAGTCTCTATCCAGACTTATATTTAAATAAATGAATAACCTAGATTTGTAGCAGGTAAGGTAGAACCCGCAGGTCGAGGTGACGAATATTGGCATCCGCCGCCGCTGCCAGCTTAAGTTTGGCATGGAAAGCGATACCAAAATCCGCTGCCATCACCATAGGAATATCATTCGCGCCATCGCCGATCGCGACTCTTTGGCCTTTTGGAATTTGCCACTGCTCACTGCAACGCTCAACCACATCCGCTTTAAACTGCGCATCCACAACTTTACCTGTTACTTCACCCGCAAGTTTACCGTCAGTGATCACTAACTCATTAGCAAAAGCCGCATCTAAGTTTAGAAGCTGTTTTAAATGGCCAACAAAAGGCGTAAAGCCGCCAGATGCAACCACTAAACGCCAGCCATGTGATTTAAGCTCTAAAAGCATAAGCTCAAGCCCAGGCATCAAAGGCAAGTTGTCGCACAATGTCGTGATAATACTGGCATCGGCGCCCTTAAGCTGTGCCACACGCTGACGCAAACTCTGCTCAAAATCTAGCTCACCTTGCATAGCACGTTCAGTAATCGCCGCCACGCGCTCACCCACGCCTGCCATGGCCGCTAATTCATCAATACATTCAATCTGAATCGCAGTGGAATCCATATCCATCACTAATAAACCGGGATGATTCAAGCGAGGTAAATCAAAATTGATGACATGCAGTTCAGCTAAAGACTGCGGGAATGTCGCTAACTGCGCCTGAGAAGGCAAATTTACCAGTGCCAACTCGATACAATGTAAACCAACTTGTCGTTCGATATGGGCGATACCGATAACGTTAGACTGAGGTAATTGCGCTATCCATGCCGATATTGTCGCCTCTACCACAGCATCTTGATAAATAATTCGCACACGTGAAACACCAGCGGGGTTTGCTGACTCTTGATAACGTTCAAACACTTGCCCTTGGCGTTCAAACCTTGGGGAATGGCCAGAGACTAACCACAAAAAAAGCGCATCTTGGTTCAAGCTTTCCATCGGACTTAAATTCTCCAACTATCGGGCTCACTCAGAATCAATTATGATTAGGCAAGCGCTCTACATTTTAAGGGTCAAAGTGTTATATCTTAAAGGGCTAAAGAAAAGCCATAAAATCAGTAGACTGATCCAAATTGCCGCCGCATTCGCCTTAATATTCGGCTTAGTGCAATTGTGGCAAACAAGCCTACTACAAGGTCAGCTGCTTCTAAAGTCCCAAACTCAAAAGATGGCCAGATTACTGGTACAGCAAACCGCTTATGGTGCCGCACCCGCGCTACAACTGCAAAATGATGAGCAGTTGCAATGGCTCGCCAGCGCTTTAGTGGAAGATCCTAAGGTGATGTCCGCCGCCATCTTCAGTGACCAAGGCATGCGGCTATCCTTCGCTCAAAGCATCACTAAGGATGTAGTTGATCCTGACTCTGAAGATATGAATTTGCTGCTAAGCAAATATCCTCCCTATGTAGAGCCCGTGATCCAAGAAGGGAAAAATCTAGGTTATGTCGAAGTTAGGCTTGATACCAAGTTATTTTTCAACGAAATCAAAGAAGCCCATAATTTAAACATGGAGCAACAACAAATCATGCTGTTGGTTGCAGGCTTGATTGGTATGTTGCTTTCGCGCTCTTTGTCTTTCAAACGTGCCGACTTCGACCGCCGCCGCTTTCGGGTTAAGTTGCGTCAAGCGCCGAAAAAACCTAAGAAACGATCCATAGCTGAAGAGCCATCAGAAAGTGTTAATGATGGTTTGGCGCAAGAGCTAACCGAAGATCAAACAGTGTCGACCACTGATAATCCACAAGAAAAAGCGGCTAAACCCACTAAGGCGCCAAAAGCAGTGACAGAGGCAAATACCGATAAGCTCACTCAGACCAGTGTGCAAACTAAGGCCGAAAAAACGTCAGAAAAATCATTGGAATTACAGGATAATACAACAGTTGAAAACGCGGCAAACGATGCGGAACAAGCGGTACCTGTTAAGGTTAAACCTAAAGTGAAAAGTGTCCGTCGGGTAAAACACGCGACTAAAGCAACAGCCGCTGCAGCCGAAACCTCGACGCCAAAAACACCCAGTGAACCAAGTGATCTCGACACAGATTCAACAGGTTAATCTCTATTTCGATAGATAAGGTAAATCACTAATCTATTGATAGCTAAGCTCTAGATAAGCCATAAACAAGCAATTTCTAATAACCAAACCATTAATTACAAAGTCGAATAGAACAGCCGCTAAAAATTGGCATAAAAAAAGGGTTCGCATTGCGAACCCTTTTTTCAGTAGCACACTCTTACAGAATAACAGTTACAGTGTAATAGCCGCTTCTAATGTCATGATGATCATATCATTGAATGTGGTTTGACGTTCTTCTGCAGAAGTCTTTTCACCGGTGCGGATGTGGTCAGATACAGTCACTACGCACAGGGCACGTGCACCAAACTCATGGGCAACGCCGTACAAACCAGCCGCTTCCATTTCTACGCCTAATACGCCCATCTTCTCCATCACGTCAAACATTTGTGGATCAGGAGTGTAGAACAGGTCCGCAGAGAAAATGTTACCTACGCGAACTTTAGTGCCACGAGCTTTCGCAGATTCGATAACCGCATTCATCAGCTCATAGTTAGCGATAGCGGCAAAATCTTGGCCTTTAAAACGTAAACGGTTAACCGCTGAATCAGTACATGCACCCATACCGATGATCACGTCACGTACTTTAACGTCAGTGCTGATCGCACCACAAGTACCCACACGGATCAGGTTCTTAACGCCGTAATCACGAATTAATTCAGTTGCATAGATAGAGCATGAAGGAATGCCCATGCCAGAACCCATTACTGAAATACGCTTACCTTTGTAAGTACCAGTAAAACCTAGCATGTTTCGAACATCAGTCACTTGCTCAACATTTTCTAAGAATGTTTCAGCAATATATTTTGCACGTAATGGATCGCCTGGAAACAGCATTGTCTCAGCGAATGCGCCCTCTACAGCATTAATGTGTGGTGTTGCCATCGAAATAACCCCTGTTTATTTTATTAAGACTTAAGTCTTTGTTTACTGACGGCAAATGTCAGCCGCCAAATCGAAATAAATGCTAATTTGCCTAAAGGAACGATTCGCCATAGGCCATAGGTTCAAGCTTAAAGTGGCTCGCAATAGATTGGCCGATATCGGCAAAGCTATTACGACGACCCAGCGATCCCGCTTTCAATCCAGCGCCAAAGGCTAATACTGGCACATATTCACGGGTATGATCCGTGCCTTGCCATGTTGGATCGCAACCGTGATCCGCCGTTAAAATCAGCAGATCGTCTTCACCTAATAATGCGAGCATTTCAGGCAAACGGGCATCAAAATATTCTAGCCCTTTGGCGTAGCCAGCAACATCACGGCGATGACCGTAGTGAGAGTCGAAATCAACGAAGTTAGTAAACACTATAGTGTTATCACCCGCAGATTTCACTTCGGCTAAAGTCGCATCGAAAAGTGCTTCTAAGCCGTTCGCCTTCACTTTTTTAGTGATACCACAGTAAGCATAAATGTCGGCAATCTTGCCTACACTCACCACTTCACCGCCAGCCTCTTTCAGCTTATCGAGTACAGTTTTTGCAGGTGGCGCGAGCGAATAATCCTTACGATTGCCGGTACGGGCAAAATCACTTGGACCAGTACCATCAAATGGACGGGCAATGACGCGACCTATGTTGTAAGGCTCTAACTCTTCACGGGTTATTTCGCAAAGACGATAGAGATTGTCTAAACCGAAGGTTTCTTCATGACAAGCGATTTGGAATACTGAATCAGCAGAGGTGTAGAAAATAGGCTTGCCAGAGCGCATGTGCTCTTCGCCTAACTCTTCTAAAATGGTTGTACCTGAGGCATGGCAATTACCTAAGAATCCATCCAGACCTGCACGGGCTAAGATATTATCCGTCAGTTCTTTAGGGAAAGAATTTTGGTGCTCGCTGAAATAACCCCACTCGAATAGTACGGGCACGCCCGCCATCTCCCAGTGACCGCTCGGCGTATCTTTACCCGAACTTAACTCTTGTGCATGACCATAAGCACCAATCAGCTCAACATTATCGCCAAAACCGGGTGCAAAGGCGCCAGTACTTTCCATCGCTGCATGGCCTAAACCTAAGCGCGCTAAGTTAGGTAATTTCAGCGGGCCTTCACGGCCAATATCGGCTTTGCCTTCGGCGCATGCTTTAGCAATATGACCAAAGGTATCGGAACCGACATCACCAAAGCTTGCTGCATCAGCAGAAGCACCGACTCCAAAGGAGTCCAACATCATAATAATGGTACGTTTCATAATTCTTCCTTAAAGGTCCGATGCACGAATATAGGCATAGATCTCAGGTGTTTTTTCTGGAGCGGTTTCACCAATGTGAATCGCTTTTTTCACCGCAAGTTCAGCTTCCGCGAAGGCAGCTTCAGACTGTGCATGGATAACGGCAATCGGAGTCGATGAATCTACTTTATCGCCTAAAGCACACACTTGAGTTAAGCCAACACTATAGTCTAGTGCATCACCGGGCTTACGGCGGCCGCCACCTAAGGTCACAACCGCTAAACCTAATTCACGGGTATCCATGCTATAGGCATAACCTTGCATATCGGCAAAAACTGGACGAATAATTTGTGACTGCGGTAGGTATTTACTGTAGTTTTCAACAAAATCGACTGGACCACCAAGACCCGACACCATCTTGCCAAAAAGTTCTGCAGCGCGACCATTATCGAGCACACGATTCAGTTTAGCGCGAGCGTCGGCTTCATTGCTTGCAAGACCGCCCAGAAGCAACATCTCAGCGCAAAGACCCATAGTGACTTCATATAAACGCGGGTTACGGTAAACACCCGTTAAAAAGTCGATGGCTTCTTTCACTTCAACCGCGTTACCTGCGCAAGATGCAAGCACTTGATTCATATCGGTAAGCAAAGCTGTCGTTTTAGTGCCCGCGCCATTAGCAACAGCTGCAATACTGCGAGCTAATTCTTCCGATGCTTCATAGGTTGGCATAAAGGCGCCGCTACCGACTTTCACGTCCATCGCCAACGCATCTAAATTACAGGCTAATTTCTTAGACAAAATCGACGCAGTGATGAGGGAAATGGATTCAACGGTGGCGGTATTATCGCGGATAGAATAGAAACGTTTGTCGGCAGGAACGAGATCGCCTGTTTGGCCAATAATCGCCACACCGACTTCTTTAACCACTTTACGGAACAATTCACTTGATGGCTCAGTTTGATAACCCGGAATGGCATCAAACTTATCGAGCGTGCCGCCCGTATGACCTAGGCCACGCCCAGAAATCATAGGCACATAACCACCACAAGCCGCAGCCATAGGGCCAAGCATAAGGCTAATCACATCGCCCACACCGCCAGTGCTGTGTTTGTCGATAACAGGGCCATTGAGTCCCAATGATTGCCAATTAAGTACAGTGCCAGAATCACGCATCGCTGTCGTTAAAGCGATTCTTTCATCCATATTCATGTCATTAAAGTACACAGCCATGCCTAATGCGGCAATCTGACCTTCTGAGACTGCGTTAGTAGTGATACCTTGAACAAAAAACTGTATTTCTGCGGAACTTAGCGCTAAACCATTACGTTTTTTACGAATAATCTCTTGAGCTAGAAACATGATACTGCCTCCAAGATAAGCACTAACAACCATGTCGCTAGTGCTTATCTTTGCAATGAAACATCAAAACTGTAGCAATATTACAAGTTCATACTATCGAAGTTTTGAGTTTGCCAAATAGATTTAGGTCACACTTAATTAGGCTCGCTATACGCTGATAGTATTAATCAGCGATAGTTTGCAATTAATAGCCTTGAGTCGGCTTAGGCGCATCAGCTAATTCTAGTGTGTGTAACAAGCTGTTAAGTAAACTTGAAGCACCAAATCTAAAGGTACGTGGTGAAACCCAATCAGCACCTAAAATACGCTCAGCAACACCGAGGAATTCAGCCGCTTGTGCAGCATCACGCACACCACCGGCAGGCTTGAAGCCTACTTGGGTATTCTTCTCGCTGATCACAGTTAACATGATTTCAGCCGCTTCAAGTGTGGCGTTTACAGGCACTTTACCAGTAGAGGTTTTGATAAAGTCAGCACCTGCATCGATTGAAAGCTCTGATGCACGGCGGATAAGTGCAGGATCAGCTAACACGCCAGATTCGATGATGACTTTTAACAAGACTTCACCACAGGCTTCTTTACAGGCTTTAACTAATTCAAAACCAATTGTTTCATTGCCTTCCATCAGTGCGCGGTATGGGAATACCACGTCAACTTCGTCGGCACCATAGGCAACAGCTGCGCGAGTTTCTAGCACAGCAATGGCAATGTCATCATTGCCATGGGGAAAGTTAGTCACAGTGGCGATTTGGATATCTTCAGCACCGATTTCATCTAACGTCTTGCGTGCAATCGGGATGAAACGTGGGTAAATGCAGATAGCGGCAGTATTGCCCGCAGCCGTTTTCGCTTTGTGGCACAGGTCGATCACTTTTTGATCTGTGTCGTCATCATTCAAAGTTGTTAAGTCCATTAACTCAATGGCGCGTTGTGCTGCTTTTTTTAAATCAGTCATAATAGCTCTCCAAAAATAAAAATTAAATGAATAGAAATCAGTCGCATAACAGCAACGCTTGAGAGGTGGCATTATTTTGATTATTTTTATATGGCCGGGCCTTCAGGCGGTGCCGAGTAATTTGCTTGTACAAACTACCTTGTTGTAGGTATTCAATCTTGCCTAAGTCATAAAGAGCAATAGGCATCCTGACACTTAAAATAACTTATAAGTGACCACGACTTGAATCCTTGAAGACCGGAAGAGAGGATACGAATAAAATCTTGCTCCTACTTTTCCGCGAAAAATCCATTTTAGCGCGAGAAAAACACAAACCTTTATATAAACCCGCTTGTTAGCCTAATAGGCTTAGATAAAGACTCATGGTAAAACTAAAGATGGAGCCGCATAATGCGGCTCCAACAGGCAACTAGTATTACAAGAAATTAGAACTTGTAAGTAGCTGACAGGTAGTGTGACCAACCTGTTGATTCTAGAGCTAGTGCACCAGCACCATCTTCTAACAGATAAACGTCTTTGAAGCCTTTCAAGCCATAGCCCAGAGCATAACGATCTGAATGCCAGTATAGGCCGAAGAAGATGTTACCACCGTTTGACGTTTTTGGTACGAAAGCAGCTTGGTCTTCATCTGCACCGAATTGATAATCGATGTAACCTTGGAATGACAGGAAGCTCTTGTTATCAAAGAAGTAGAAAGGTTTGAACCAGTTAGCAGAGAACTGATATCCGTTCCACTCTTTAGCATTCAGGTCGTAGAAACCATATAGGTTCATACCTGTTTTGCCTAACCAAGGCACGTTTACATCAGCACCAACACCCCAGAATGAAGAGTTAACGCCTTCACCATTCAGACCGTCCCAGTTGAACAGAGTAGAGAAGTAAACTTCTTGAACTGGGCCAAAAGATAAGTCTTTACCAGTCAAAGCATCGATAGACACACGTGGAGCAAACTTCATGAAAATTTTGCTTGTGCCAGAACCTGGGTTCTTGTCACCGTTGCTGCTTGATTGGTTTGCTAAGTTGAATACGTCAACATAACCGTATAGATCGAATACGCCAGAACGACCGCCGAATTCCATTTCTAAATAGTTGTGTTGATCGCCTGTTGCTGGGTTATCTGGCTTTTCACCAATAGAGTACATAGCGTTGAACTGCATCCACTTATAATCAGTACCGTGAAGATCAGTACGATCAGCAGCAAATGCGTTGCCAGAGATTGCTGCTACTGCAGTAGCGGCTAAAGCTAAAGTTTTAACGTTTTTCATCATCAACCCCATTTATCTTGTTTGCTACCATCGAGGGTAGCGTTCTTTTTGTGGCGTTCGCATTCTACCTAGATTAAAAAAAATCTCAATAATCTAGCGTAAAATCACAAACACAAAATTCTTAATTGTGAACAAAGTCGCGACTTCTGCATTACGATTAATTAACGTAAGCGTAGACTCACGACATTTAAGACAGAATGACAGCTACACTTCGGTTGCATTCTGTGTCTTTCAATTGGAGAAACTATTCACTACAGGAATCACTACTGGAAAATGGTTGAATTAACTTAGGCCCTGCCCTGCATGGTCAGGACCCAGTTAGTGGGGTTTCCCCCTGCTGTTGTTACTTAGATAGCTAAGAACAAACCAGCAAGTGTTGCGCTCATTAAGTTAGCTAAAGAGCCGGCGATAACCGCACGAATACCCATTGTAGCTAAATCATGACGACGGTTAGGAGCCATAGCACCTAAACCACCAAGCAGAATCGCGATTGAAGACAAGTTAGCGAAACCACACAGAGCAAACGAAATAATCGCTTGTGTTCTATGAGTCATCACAGCTTGAGTTTCAGCAACGCATAACGGCAGGCCTTTAACAACTTCAGCAGCTACTGCTGTACAAGCCGTGGCAGCATCAGAGATATATGGAGCAAAGTTTAAGTAAGCAACGAATTCGTTAACAATGATCTTTTGACCGATGAAAGAACCTGCTACTAATGCTTCATTCCAAGGCACACCGATAAGGAATGCTAATGGCATAAACACATAGCCAAGGATCAGTTCAAGTGTTAAACCTTCAACGCCAAACCAACCACCCACACCACCAATAATGCCGTTGACCATAGCGATCAAACCAACGAAGGCTAACAACATAGCGCCTACGTTTAAGGCTAAATGCATACCAGATGAAGCACCTGCAGCAGCGGCGTCTAATACGTTAGCTGGTTTGTCAGGATCTTCTGGTAAATCGCTCATGTCATTTTTAGCTGCTTCAGTTTCAGGGTGCATCAGTTTAGCCATTAATAGACCACCTGGTGCTGCCATGAATGAAGCGGCAACTAAGTATTCGATAGGTACACCCATCTGCGCGTAACCAGCCAATACTGAACCCGCGATTGATGCCAAACCACCCACCATGATCGCAAACAGTTCAGACTGCGTCATAGTTGGAATGAATGGGCGAACCACTAATGGGGCTTCAGTCTGACCAACGAAGATGTTAGCAGTTGCTGACATAGATTCAGTACGGCTTGTGCCCAATGCTTTTTGTAAACCACCACCGATGATACGGATGATCCACTGCATAACGCCTAAGTAATATAGAACCGCAATCAGAGAAGAGAAGAACACAATAACGGGTAACACGTTAACTGCGAAGATAAAGCCAAGTTTGAAGTTAGCTAAATCACCAAACAGGAAACCGATACCGTTTTGTGCGTAACCAATAACGCTAGAAACCGCATCAGACATCCCTTTCAGAATGTCTTTACCAACTGGAACATACAGTACAAAACCACCGAAGGCAGCTTGGATAGCTAACGCGCCACCCACTGTACGTAAATTAATTGCTTTTTTGTTATTCGATAGGAGGAAACCTATCGCAAGTAGGGTGACCACCCCTACTAAACTCATTAATATATCCATTAACCATCACCCTATTGTTAACACTTTTTAATTATGTTGTTAATCAACCTATTTCCGAGTCAGATTATACCCGAGGCAAAGTCGAAAATCGTCGTTTTGATCATATTTTTGGAGTTTAATTTCAATCGCTTAGTGCAGAATGCTAGTGCGACCTACACCTGTTTATTTAAAAACAGCTAAAGGTCAAACAGTTGCATTACATTCGACACCAAGTGTTCTGATATTAGAACACTTGATTTTTTTTGCAAATTGGCAATTTTGTCTATAAAAAGAACAAGGTTAGCGGGCTGGTTACGTTTTTCAGTAACATTTATCGGTGTCATTGCAGGAGAGTCAGTCTCAAGTATGAAGTGCTGAAGTGGTAATTCGCTGACAGTTTTGAGCAATTTTTTAGCATTAGGGTTCATAATCAAACCACCAATTCCCAGCTTAAAACCTAATTTGATATATTCCAGTGCAATTTCAGTACTGCCAGAAAAAGCATGTATCACACCGCCTCTAGGCAATTGATACTTTTTCAAACACTCTAAAACCTCTGAATGTGCTTTTACGCTATGAATAATAACTGGCAGATTAACGGACTTAGCTAAAGCTAATTGTGCCTCAAAAAATGCGAGCTGCTGAGGCCACGTTGAGGAATAGAGCTTATCTAAGCCACATTCACCAATAGCAACAAAGCGAGGACATTCTAGTAACGCAGAAACTTGAGATGTTAATGCTAAGATCCCAGCATCAACATCCTCTGGACAAAACCAAGGATGAATACCAAGGGCAAAATAAGTTTGGTATTGTTCGGCAACGGCGAGCTGTTTGTGCCAGTGCTGCGGCGACACACCGGGAATAATCAGATTATCTACGCCAACACTGTGCATTCGCAACACCACATCGTCGCGGTCAACATCAAACTCAGCAAAATCCAAATGGGCGTGGGTATCAATCACAGTAAATGCCTCACTCTGCGGTCGATTTACCAATTGAATGAGGTTCAGGTGGCGATACCGTTTCGTCAACCACCAAAGCTTTGACGCATTTTACCGCTAATGGAGGATCTTCAAGGCGCGGCATGCAACAGCGACGATTTTCAGGTGTCAGCCCCATTCGGTCGCACCAATGAATATAAGCCTGCCATGTTTTTGTGATCCAATTCGCCATCATTCACATCCAGAACCGATTTTTAGTTTTCATTAGATACAAAAATGGCGGTGAATTCACCGCCATTTCAACAACTATTCTAGACCGAACCCTATTAGTGTTCGCGGGTTTTCGCAAACTCAATATCAGGATATCTTTCCATCGAAAGATTAAGGTTAACCATAGTTGGTGCTATATAGGTTAAGTTATCGCCACCATCGAGAGCCAAGTTTTGGCTACACTTACGGCGGAACTCTTCAAGCTTACGCTCATCCTTACAATAAACCCAGCGAGCGGTAGACACGCTAATACCTTCGTAAATAGCTTCGACGTTATATTCACTCTTCAGACGACCAACAACCACTTCAAACTGCAGTACACCCACAGCGCCAACAATCAAATCGTTAGTATCAATTGGGCGGAATACTTGTACAGCACCTTCTTCAGATAACTGTACTAAGCCTTTTAAGAGCTGTTTCTGTTTAAGCGGATCACGCAGACGAATACGGCGGAACATTTCAGGGGCGAAGTTAGGTACGCCAGTGAAACGGAATTTTTCACCTTGGGTAAACGTATCGCCAATACGGATAGTGCCATGGTTATGTAAGCCGATGATATCGCCGGGATAAGCTTCTTCAGCACGCTCACGATCGCCCGCCATAAAGGTCAATGCATCGCTAACGTTAACATCTTTACCAATACGCACATGGTGCATTTTCATGCCTTGCTCGTAACGGCCAGAACACACACGCATAAAGGCGACACGGTCACGGTGTTTTGGATCCATGTTTGCTTGGATCTTGAACACGAAACCGGTGAATTTTTCTTCATCAGGCATGATAACGCGTGTATCGCTTTCGCGCGGTAATGGCTTAGGTGCCCACTCGACGATGCCGTCAAGAATATGGTCCACACCAAAGTTACCTAGCGCAGTACCGAAGAACACTGGGGTCAACTCACCTTTCAAAAAAGCCGCATGGTCAAATTCATGCGACGCGCCACGTACTAATTCCATCTCATCACGCAAATCGGCGGCATAACTGCCAATCGCTTTCTCAAGATCAGGATTATTAATGCCTTTAATCACTCGACGCTCTTGGATCGTATGTCCCATGCCGCCTTGATACAACACCACTTCATCACGCAGTATGTGGTAAATACCTTTAAATTCTTTACCGCTGCCAATAGGCCAAGTAATAGGTGCACAGGCAATATTCAGCACGTTTTCGACTTCATCCATCAGATCAATAGGATCACGGATATCGCGGTCGAGTTTGTTCATAAAGGTCACAATCGGCGTATCACGCAGACGTGTCACTTCCATCAACTTGATCGTACGGTCTTCAACACCCTTAGCAGAGTCGATCACCATCAAACATGAGTCAACGGCTGTCAGAGTACGATAAGTATCTTCAGAGAAGTCTTCGTGACCAGGCGTATCGAGTAGGTTAACAAGGGCGCCACCATAGGGGAATTGCATGACAGACGTAGTAATAGAAATACCACGGTCTTTCTCCATTTCCATCCAGTCAGACTTAGCATGCTGACCCGATTTTTTGCCTTTAACCGTACCCGCTTTCTGCAAAGCGTTTCCGAATAACAGCACTTTTTCGGTAATGGTTGTTTTACCCGCGTCGGGGTGCGATATAATAGCAAAAGTGCGTCGCTTATTGATTTCTATAGACATATTTATTAAGTCTTACTCGTTGTTCAATCAGTTTGTACACACGCTTGTACACAAAACTAAAATAATGATTTGTCATTTGATATCTTGGCGCGGAGTATAGCAGAATCACTCAATTAAAATCGCGCTCAAAAATCAACTTGCCATAGATTTTATGAACAGCCGGTATGGCATTGAACAATCGCATACTGATGAATCTCTGAGCTGCCTGTGCGGCGGTGAACGAAGTGGCGCTTGATGGCTTGAATGTCACCTTTTTCTAAGCCGCCTGTGCGGCGGTGAACTAGTGGAATCTGCCACGCTTGAATTTACGCAATTTCTAAGCCGCCTGTGCGGCGGTGAACTGATACTAATCGGGCTGTTAACACTTTAGATATTTCTAAGCCGCCTGTGCGGCGGTGAACTCATTCAATGGTGTAATTCTGATCATGGTGTTTTTCTAAGCCGCCTGTGCGGCGGTGAACTACCCAAAGCTTTACACCTACGTTGAATCAATTTTCTAAGCCGCCTGTGCGGCGGTGAACGTGTTCCTAGATGTCGTTCAAACGAATGCTATTTTCTAAGCCGCCTGTGCGGCGGTGAACTAAACATCACTCGTAATACAGTGACAGCTCAATTTCTAAGCCGCCTGTGCGGCGGTGAACCCACCATGATTATCTGACATCATTCTTCCCCTTTTCTAAGCCGCCTGTGCGGCGGTGAACGAGGGAGAATGGCGAGACTCCTTCCCTCATGTTTTCTAAGCCGCCTGTGCGGCGGTGAACGTGCCAACAATTCTTGGGATGGTTTCACCACTTTTCTAAGCCGCCTGTGCGGCGGTGAACTCAATGATAATTTTAGAATTGCGCTGTGAATCTTTCTAAGCCGCCTGTGCGGCGGTGAACCAATCTCAAGGCTCACCTTTAGCGCCGAGAATTTTCTAAGCCGCCTGTGCGGCGGTGAACAAATCACGGGTAAATTACCCTGTTCCACTTTTTTTCTAAGCCGCCTGTGCGGCGGTGAACATCAGCACGATTTGAGTTGTGATAATCCGTCTTTTCTAAGCCGCCTGTGCGGCGGTGAACGCGCGAATTGCTCTGCACTCGCCCAGCTTGGTTTTCTAAGCCGCCTGTGCGGCGGTGAACTATCCTCATAGACATTCCAAAAACTTGAATCATTTCTAAGCCGCCTGTGCGGCGGTGAACCCTTGGTTAATGGTGGCAGGTCATTCATCACATTTCTAAGCCGCCTGTGCGGCGGTGAACAAATGAAAAACGGTATTGAAATTCGACCTAACTTTCTAAGCCGCCTGTGCGGCGGTGAACTTAGTGCCAAGGTGGTTCGTGCTGGTACGGCTTTTCTAAGCCGCCTGTGCGGCGGTGAACTCTGTATTTGTAAGCGTTGATTCATTGTTATATTTCTAAGCCGCCTGTGCGGCGGTGAACAGATGCAATAGAAGAAAACTCATCTAGTTTGATTTCTAAGCCGCCTGTGCGGCGGTGAACACCCAAAAGCCTTACCGCCGACGACGAATTCTTTTCTAAGCCGCCTGTGCGGCGGTGAACTGGATGAGAATCCAGTTATCGATCCGTTTACATTTCTAAGCCGCCTGTGCGGCGGTGAACTTGCTCCTTTGAATCTGTGATTGCAGCCCTAATTTCTAAGCCGCCTGTGCGGCGGTGAACTTGGAACGGACGTAAACCTTCTTCATTCAGCTTTTCTAAGCCGCCTGTGCGGCGGTGAACTCTACAGGCGCTAATTATCAAAGCTGCACTGATTTCTAAGCCGCCTGTGCGGCGGTGAACGCGTCAGTTACGCGTGAAGGAAACGCACAAGATTTCTAAGCCGCCTGTGCGGCGGTGAACCTTACGCCGATACCGCCATCCCTTGTTTTTATTTTCTAAGCCGCCTGTGCGGCGGTGAACTTTTGAATAGACGAACGCGCCGGGGGCGGTTATTTCTAAGCCGCCTGTGCGGCGGTGAACAAATGGAACGCCGAAGGTCGCGAACTGATTGATTTCTAAGCCGCCTGTGCGGCGGTGAACGCAATGGTCTTGAGCGCAGTCTCTGCCGTAGTTTTCTAAGCCGCCTGTGCGGCGGTGAACGGAGCGATACGGCGATATCGGTAAACTGAGCATTTCTAAGCCGCCTGTGCGGCGGTGAACTTAGCAAGACTGCTATTAGAACAGCGTTTAAATTTCTAAGCCGCCTGTGCGGCGGTGAACCCTAGCCCCAAATGACGGTAAATATCTTGGCTTTTCTAAGCCGCCTGTGCGGCGGTGAACATGATGAATAAAATGGTATGAGCGCCCTTCGGTTTCTAAGCCGCCTGTGCGGCGGTGAACGCAATTTGATATTAGCAACAAAGTTTCGTTTATTTCTAAGCCGCCTGTGCGGCGGTGAACTGCTTAGCACTATGCCAGAAAGCGCCATATCATTTCTAAGCCGCCTGTGCGGCGGTGAACGGGGCAGTATATACTTGCACGTATCCGATATCTTTCTAAGCCGCCTGTGCGGCGGTGAACATCCGTTTTGGACTGGCGACCACTGGCGCAAATTTCTAAGCCGCCTGTGCGGCGGTGAACAAAACCACACCACAATCAATACCCGCCTCGACTTTCTAAGCCGCCTGTGCGGCGGTGAACATGGCACCCGTACCGAGGAACGCTTCGACATATTTCTAAGCCGCCTGTGCGGCGGTGAACCTATATGCTGTGTTTAAACTATTCCACAGTTTTTTCTAAGCCGCCTGTGCGGCGGTGAACCGCCTTTAGGATATCCAGTGATGGTTTTCAGATTTCTAAGCCGCCTGTGCGGCGGTGAACCGCATTTTGTCGCTGGTTTCGCCAATCTTAATTTTCTAAGCCGCCTGTGCGGCGGTGAACAGTAATCAAGCGTCACAGCGATAAGCCGGTTATTTCTAAGCCGCCTGTGCGGCGGTGAACGCGTTACACAATAGATGATTGCAAAATGGCTATTTCTAAGCCGCCTGTGCGGCGGTGAACAACGGCTACGGCGATATCAGTTAGCGGTACTCTTTCTAAGCCGCCTGTGCGGCGGTGAACTTTATAACTGCACTTTTCAGCGACCATAATCATTTCTAAGCCGCCTGTGCGGCGGTGAACAGTTCAATAGCACAGCAATGCAACGCAAACCATTTCTAAGCCGCCTGTGCGGCGGTGAACGCGAACCGTCAACATGCCAAGTCATATCCCTATTTCTAAGCCGCCTGTGCGGCGGTGAACATTAACTGATTCCGATATATCATTATTTGGCGTTTCTAAGCCGCCTGTGCGGCGGTGAACACCAAACTCAAACTTGAATACGTTAATTACAATTTCTAAGCCGCCTGTGCGGCGGTGAACCTCCCAGAGTATGAGCTTCCTAGTCTGCCTCCTTTCTAAGCCGCCTGTGCGGCGGTGAACTTAGGTTTAAAGCAGCAACCGCAAATTAGACGTTTCTAAGCCGCCTGTGCGGCGGTGAACTTGTATTGCAGCACGGCCCACAAGCTCTATTTTTTCTAAGCCGCCTGTGCGGCGGTGAACTTAACTCGTCGCAGGCAGTCGCATCTTTGCCTTTTCTAAGCCGCCTGTGCGGCGGTGAACTCAACGACGCCCGAGTTCCCCCACCACTGCAATTTCTAAGCCGCCTGTGCGGCGGTGAACTTGAACATGCCACTCATATCAAAGCGCCGAACTTTCTAAGCCGCCTGTGCGGCGGTGAACTAGAACGCGGCGTGTGCAATATAAACTTGTATTTTCTAAGCCGCCTGTGCGGCGGTGAACAAAACTGGAACTCAAACCAGCCGTCTCCGATATTTCTAAGCCGCCTGTGCGGCGGTGAACTTTGTTTGTTGATATGCTCGACAACTTCACATTTTCTAAGCCGCCTGTGCGGCGGTGAACGGAAAGTAGGGGGAAATATGCGCTTACAGAATTTTCTAAGCCGCCTGTGCGGCAGTGAACTTTCAATACTGGTTGGTTTAGGTGCTGGTATTTTTCTAAGCCGCCTGTGCGGCGGTGAACACGACGAATTCTGGCACGAGCTCGTCCTCGCATTTCTAAGCCGCCTGTGCGGCGGTGAACTGCCTGGTGAAAAGTTTAAGTTAAATGCCCCATTTCTAAGCCGCCTGTGCGGCGGTGAACAAAAATCATCATAAATGGTGATTATGCAGATATTTCTAAGCCGCCTGTGCGGCGGTGAACGCAAAGAGAAAGGGATTCAGATTATCCCCGTCTTTCTAAGCCGCCTGTGCGGCGGTGAACTTTGGATCAATGGGTTTTGCATCTTCTTCATCTTTCTAAGCCGCCTGTGCGGCGGTGAACATGGCTCAACCGTTATTCGATACGTTCGACGCTTTCTAAGCCGCCTGTGCGGCGGTGAACGCGACATTGTGACAAGCGGCGTGCAATTTACGTTTCTAAGCCGCCTGTGCGGCGGTGAACGCGAGCCGAGCGCTCTATATGACATAATGGCATTTCTAAGCCGCCTGTGCGGCGGTGAACCTTTGAACTAAGAAAACACCAAGAGACCTGTCTTTCTAAGCCGCCTGTGCGGCGGTGAACAGCACGATAAGCGTGAAATGGGCATCGCGGTATTTCTAAGCCGCCTGTGCGGCGGTGAACACCCGTGGAATTTTGCAACGCCCCCACACCGATTTCTAAGCCGCCTGTGCGGCGGTGAACGCGTATGGGTCGACCATCTTGATGCTATGGGTTTTCTAAGCCGCCTGTGCGGCGGTGAACACGCTAATAACATTGCCGACTACGGATTTTATTTTCTAAGCCGCCTGTGCGGCGGTGAACTTTGAACGAATATGAATAATGGAAACAGCCATTTTCTAAGCCGCCTGTGCGGCGGTGAACACAGACCGATGGCCGCTTATTGCGACATATCATTTCTAAGCCGCCTGTGCGGCGGTGAACTCCACAAAATACGTAAAACAACTGCGACAGTTTTTCTAAGCCGCCTGTGCGGCGGTGAACCAAGGGTGAACCCTACTCGGTCTGGGGCGGTATTTCTAAGCCGCCTGTGCGGCGGTGAACAATAAATGGCGTAGTTGATTGAATTGTCTTCATTTCTAAGCCGCCTGTGCGGCGGTGAACAAATGTTATTTTTATGCTAGCTTTGGTTTAATTTTCTAAGCCGCCTGTGCGGCGGTGAACTGACAACAATAATCATCAAGCGCGATTTAGCATTTCTAAGCCGCCTGTGCGGCGGTGAACATTTGATGATAAAAACGTAGCTGCACGTCAAATTTCTAAGCCGCCTGTGCGGCGGTGAACCTGGTAATATTGAAGCGTTGTTTGCTGCTTCTTTTCTAAGCCGCCTGTGCGGCGGTGAACCAAGCGCGATCCTACCGTGTTACTCGCTCATATTTCTAAGCCGCCTGTGCGGCGGTGAACTTCACTGGTGGTTGACAGTGAGATAGTTTTTATTTCTAAGCCGCCTGTGCGGCGGTGAACCTCAGTGTCTACTACAACACCAGCGGCATCAATTTCTAAGCCGCCTGTGCGGCGGTGAACCAGATATCGTGTACCAGTTTCCATCTGTCCGTTTTCTAAGCCGCCTGTGCGGCGGTGAACGTCATTTGTTACAGCACTAAGCTCAAGCTGGTTTTCTAAGCCGCCTGTGCGGCGGTGAACTAGGTGGACGTGAATCAAAGATTAACGTTGAATTTCTAAGCCGCCTGTGCGGCGGTGAACAATGAGTTTAGACCAAATCAAGGTATACCAGATTTCTAAGCCGCCTGTGCGGCGGTGAACGCTTAGCATTTCAGGCCAATCAACCCCAATTGTTTCTAAGCCGCCTGTGCGGCGGTGAACACACTGCGAAGTATCTAGCATTTGAACAATGCTTTCTAAGCCGCCTGTGCGGCGGTGAACATGAATCATAGTTATCAATATCTTTATTATTATTTCTAAGCCGCCTGTGCGGCGGTGAACAATTTTTTGCCCAAACTTTATCTAGAGCTAAATTTCTAAGCCGCCTGTGCGGCGGTGAACGGTATGACGTAGCCCATATCCACCACATGCTATTTCTAAGCCGCCTGTGCGGCGGTGAACCCATTAAACGCTGGTGAGCCAAGTGCTCTATATTTCTAAGCCGCCTGTGCGGCGGTGAACATTTCGGCGGCTCTGGTGACGCGTGTCAATTTTTTCTAAGCCGCCTGTGCGGCGGTGAACCTATTCAAGCGCACATTCTCAGAAATGATGAATTTCTAAGCCGCCTGTGCGGCGGTGAACCATCAGGTGCCACGGCTCAGCAGCAAACAGTTTTTCTAAGCCGCCTGTGCGGCGGTGAACAACCACACTATGATATTTCATAGGCCAAACGTTTTCTAAGCCGCCTGTGCGGCGGTGAACGATGTGTCAAAAAATGGCGGTGGCTCAGTTCATTTCTAAGCCGCCTGTGCGGCGGTGAACCGCCTAAAGGTTTCAACTATGGTCTTTACCTGTTTCTAAGCCGCCTGTGCGGCGGTGAACTGATCCGCGCTGCGATACTACGTTACGCTGCTTTTCTAAGCCGCCTGTGCGGCGGTGAACAGTAATGGAAGTGTTTGCATTGGCATTTTCGACTTTCTAAGCCGCCTGTGCGGCGGTGAACCGCTGCAAAACGACATAGCCAAAGATGCTGCATTTCTAAGCCGCCTGTGCGGCGGTGAACGACGCAGAGAGCATGAATTCCAAGCTTGATAGTTTCTAAGCCGCCTGTGCGGCGGTGAACTTAACACTTTCGATGTAGTACCAAGACCGCAATTTCTAAGCCGCCTGTGCGGCGGTGAACGTGATCCTAGCGCTCTGTATGACTGCATTGCATTTCTAAGCCGCCTGTGCGGCGGTGAACAAACTGTCACTAACTCATCGGTCGCAACACCTTTTCTAAGCCGCCTGTGCGGCGGTGAACGGGTCGACCTAAATATCATCTGTTCACTGACATTTCTAAGCCGCCTGTGCGGCGGTGAACGTAATGGAAGTGTTTGCATTGGCATTTTCGACTTTCTAAGCCGCCTGTGCGGCGGTGAACCAACGTTAGTGTCGGTTCCACCGTCAACGATATTTCTAAGCCGCCTGTGCGGCGGTGAACCGGGTCATAAACTGGTTCCCCATTAAATGCTGTTTCTAAGCCGCCTGTGCGGCGGTGAACAACGTTGCATCGACGGGTGGTTGACGACGGGCTTTCTAAGCCGCCTGTGCGGCGGTGAACACACATTAAAGTCAGTATCAAACAGTGGTGATTTTCTAAGCCGCCTGTGCGGCGGTGAACCAGTTGAACGTAAAGCTGACGAAAGACAAATATTTCTAAGCCGCCTGTGCGGCGGTGAACCCATTAAACGTAGGTGAACCAAGCGCTCTATATTTCTAAGCCGCCTGTGCGGCGGTGAACGGAGATATTTATACTTACTCAGCACAAATTATTTTCTAAGCCGCCTGTGCGGCGGTGAACTCACGATAGGTTACACCAATCAACATACCCTTTTTCTAAGCCGCCTGTGCGGCGGTGAACAATCCCGCAACGAGTGCAACGGCGGCTAATAATTTCTAAGCCGCCTGTGCGGCGGTGAACGTATCAGTCACCGAGGAGTGCGTTATCTTCTTTTTCTAAGCCGCCTGTGCGGCGGTGAACTAGTAACGTATGATACTGTTCAATTCCATTTCTTTCTAAGCCGCCTGTGCGGCGGTGAACTACCAAATTCATCTTGGGATTATTTTTATACTTTTCTAAGCCGCCTGTGCGGCGGTGAACGATGCTGACGCTTTAGGTCATGTATTATTCAATTTCTAAGCCGCCTGTGCGGCGGTGAACTAAGTGGCGAGACTGGCGACATATTTGTTAATTTTCTAAGCCGCCTGTGCGGCGGTGAACGTCATAACGTAGTGATAGGTCATGCTTTAAGTTTTCTAAGCCGCCTGTGCGGCGGTGAACTTATTTGACGCGCACGGGACAGTTGCAACTTTTTTCTAAGCCGCCTGTGCGGCGGTGAACTTGGCTTGTCGTAATCGTTCCATCCCTTAGTCTTTCTAAGCCGCCTGTGCGGCGGTGAACAACAGGTTATGCCGATATTCCAATGTGTTTTTTTTCTAAGCCGCCTGTGCGGCGGTGAACGAAATAGATTTCATCAGTGAAATCGGCAATAGTTTCTAAGCCGCCTGTGCGGCGGTGAACAATAGATTACTAGTTTAAAAGTGAGTAACTACAATTCGTTAGGCTAAAAAACATTATTTTACCTTACGAAAAACACACTGCAGTAACTCACTGTTTCTATTTGATTTGTTAAAGAGCATAAATTATAAGGTCAAAACTTGGGTAAATAGCCTCTGCTTGATAATCCATAACTGTCAAACGAAACACTTCCCTCCTTTACTACAGCACTATGTGTTTGTTGAATAAATAAAGGAAAGCGCGAATCCTTAGTGTAACTTTGCATATAAACGAAGGGCGCTTTGGTCTTTTTAGGCTTAAAACCTTCAAAATGCGCTGTAGCTTGCACTAACGTTTCATTATGACGCTTCATTCTTCGAGCGATTTCCCGCGCTTTATTCGCACGGATTGCTGGGCGCGAATAAGCTACATAAACTTCTATTTTTTCGGGCACGGGACGGATACTACTGATATGCAAGTAGTCGGTAAAATGACGCAGCCAATTGCTTACCTTTAGATCTTCCAAATGCTGAGGTTGAGTTGCCAGCAAGCGTAATTTTGAGCCTAAACTGTTATCCATTTCATTAAACTGTGGAAATGCAGCAGCAATCTCAAATTGCCCTACCCGATTTTTATGCTCGACCAAAGCAAGATGCACTTGATGATAGAGTTTCTCCCAGAGGAAATAATGCCCCACTTCCTCGTTGGGCAATAAGGTAATGTCTAGATAATTATTCATCGCAACTCCTTATTCACCAAACACACCGCCACGGATCAGCATGGCCATGACATAGTGTTGTTGTTCAATGCTAGGGATCTTGTCTTTGAGCATCCAAGCATCTAACAAATTATAAAAATCGTTTTTTTCTTTCGGTTGACGGTAGGCTGCACCGCGGTTAGTCACAGAACCGTAGGGTTCAACCGCAATCGGTCCAATTTCTTCAAAATCGGGATGCCAAGTGTCAATCGTACGCAATGCATTACCGATTTTTTGCGAGTGCATTGCCGCTTGTCCATCAAGTTGATAAAGGAACTTACTCTTATCTCCCTTACCACCGCCCATCACCAATTCCTGTGAAGGGAATACCGCTTGGCCTTGTCCAAGTTGGCTGTATGCCTCGACCTTAATCAGGGCGTGTTTTTCCATTAAGCCAAATTGAATTATTTTCGCCAGCTCGTTTATCTGCTGATCATCGGCAAAATCACGTAGATTGAAATCATAACTATCAAAGGTAAAGTGCTGATTATTGGCTGTTACGACAATTTTCACCGCTTGTGCTCCAACACGGTTGCGCCATAAAAAACGGCCATTAGCGATATTCTGCGCATAGCGTTTTGCCAGTTCACTAAATTGAGTTTCAATTTGATATTGCTTCACTTTTGCGGCTAAGGCTTCCTGATAGGCTGGATCGTTACACGTTGACGGTATGTGTAAGTCACTCAGGATGCGTAGGGTAAACACTAATTTTAGCGTGTCTGTATGGTGGGGAAGCGCAGCAATATCAACCGTTTGTAAATTCGCCTTAGAGACTTCGGCATCAAGTTTTGCAGGATCGTTTGCCGTTGCGGCTTTTAATCGGTTTGAAATCGTTCCTCTTACGGCTTTTTCTCCCACTATGATAGGTTGCCATACATTTTCATCCCAATTGCCCGCAAACATAAGGGCGTCGGATGGAAGCAATTTTGCTTCAAAAGCTAACACTGATGGTGTACTCAGTTTGATATCTGCCATGATTAATGCTCCGTTATTAATTAATAGTCATCTAAATTAAATGAGGTTAATGCAGCGTCAACATCTGCAATGGATGGTATATCTACTTGAAATGGTTCTGTCTTTGCTAAGTACCAAGGATGTTGGTAGCTGTAGCGCCATATTCCCGCGCTAATATCAATTAACCGATGAATACTTAGCCATTCGCCTACGCTGTAAGCGGTTTCGGCAAATGCCACAGGGACTGACTTATCCCGCACATTGGCAACCTGCCCCGCTTCGTATACTGGCGAGATAGCACAATAACCTGTTGCAATAGGGACTAAATAACCCGCTTGAGGCTTTGGCACATAATGCCAATCCGCTTTGATGGTATCTGATGGTCCGCTTATTTCAGGTTCCGTTTCTAAACGAGTTGCCTGATAATTTAGGGTGGCAAAGTCACACCAAGCATCAAACAGGCTTGGCTTAGCACCATGAACGACTTCTTGCTGTAATCCATTAACATAGCTCGCAAGGTAATCGCTACGATCGATTAAGATAAATCCCGGCATTAAACGCCGTAGTGCTTTTTGCTGCTGTTCGTGGTCGCTCAATATCTCAATTTGCCCGTAGTGAGTGATCTGCCCTCCCGCTAGCCTCATTGCAGGTAACAAAGCGTTAATCTGGTCTATGAGCATTTGCTCTGTTTGATTATCGCCTTGAATTAACCCCTTAATTTCGATCAATAAAGAAACTTGCATGTTCATGCGGCCTTCTTCATTGATTGGTGCGGTATTTCCTTGTTGAGTTAATGGATTACGAGTCAAGGCAAAAACATAATCTCCCCAGCCTTTAGGTTGGCGAGCATGCACCCTGTTTTTGTGACTCACGACGCAAACGCCACCTAAGCTCACATCAAGCTCACGAGATAACTTGCGTGATAAAGCATGGGCAAAACCTAAAAAATTCGTTATCGCCGGAAACCCATAGGTCAACCCTGCAATGGCATTCGCATTTTGCACATCGAGTTTTTTAATTAATAAATACTGCGACATTCTATGCATCTCCATGTTTAGGTGTATGACGCTCAAAGGTTTTAAGCTGCACTAGACATAATTTCTTAACATACTGATGTTCAATATCACCTAGCACATATCGTTCTTTATTTTGCAGCTGAGCCAATAACCAAGTTGCAAAATCGTTGGCGATGATGTCTTGCCAATCGCCTTTGGCTCGCTCCTGCTGAAAATGAGGTTCTGGGTTGGCGACATCGAGCCACAGACCGTGAGCGGTTTTTAATTGACACTCAGCCGACGTTGCCCAACCGGCAAATTCAGTCATATTTTGAATAATGGCGGCTTCATTAAGTAGCACATCGATAATTGGCAACACAAAACCATAATCCCGTTGATATCGCGCTTTAAAATTATTTTCTTGCGCGGTTAACCCAGCCAAAAACGCTTTAAATTCGCGAATAAAGCCTGCAGTTTTAAACCGCAATTGGCGGCTAAAAATACTGGCACTCGTGAGCGGCGGCTTGCTTTGAGCTTGATAATGCGGTGGCGCACAATTGAGTAAGAAACTTTGTCCACCCCGCTCGATATTAAGTTGAGAGATATTTTGTGGTTTTGAGCCACCAAAGTTTTGCACTGCTGTTGCCGGGAATATCTTTTCGAGCGATGCGTGGTAATGACCTTTTTTACGCGCCTCTCTAATAGCTTTGGGCTCATCGCCAAAACGAGTTGATGTGACGTGATGATATAACTCATGGGCTAAGGATGAAGAAAACAACGGACACAGTAAGTGATAATGTTGTGATTCATCGCCATTAAGCGCCGTTGATACTGGAAAGTACAATTGCTTAGTTAAGGTATGTCCCGTTAGTTTTTCATCTGCCAATGCTCTAGCAAATCCAAGCTGCCACTCTTTAAGTAACTCAGTATCTTGAGTAAATGCAGTTAAAGCATCGACATGCTGAGCTTGTAACTGTTGAATGAGGTTTTCGCCGTTAACTGTAATGTTTAAAAAAGTAGCAACAGGGAATACAGCTGAATTGCCAGCAAAATCTGCTGTAAAATCATCCAAAGAACTTGTGACTAAATATCGACTATCGGTTTCATACTTAACCATATATACGCTACTAGCTTTAGAGTCACCGTGAGTGTATTTAGGTACATGGGTAGAAAGACTGATTTGCCATGCTTTTTTCGCTTCTTTACTTAACCAATTCACCGGATTAAAGTCCGTTTCAATCGGTGCTGCAACTTCGGCATATTCCCTATTTGCTGTTGCTATTTCGATAGGATCCTGTGTTTTTTCAAGTATCTTATCCCGTGCTTTTTGTAGCGGTTCAAGCTTGGTTTGCTTACGCTGAGCGATATAATCGGCAAGCGCATCGCTTAAAGTTAATTCCATGGGCTGTCCTTATTGTCTTTACATTCGTACACACCAAGTTGTTCGTGCCATGCCCACACTAGGGCGGGTTGATCTTTATTTGCCATTCGAAGGTTAATCTCACCAAATTGCTCACTCACTTTAGTGATCGAACTGTCCAGTAAGTCAGCCAAGTCTTGATATATTTGTTCGGTCGATGGTTTAAACCACCAGAAACATCCTTTAGCTAACGGGACTATTTCAGAGTTAAAACGATGGTTTAACGTGGGATATTGATAGGGTTTATGTGTGGTATCTAATTGACACCAGGTTAATATTTCATCTTCTGGTAATCGCAATAAAAATGCCTCTTGGGGTTGCGATTGGCGAAATGCGGTTTGGCGAATAAACTCCCCACTCCAAGCAACATCATGCTTCCACCACAGATTGGCCTCTTTATAACTGCGATAAAAAATGACTCCAGCTTTGTCTTTGCCAATAGGTCCTAACGCCAGTTGCAAAGCACGATGTTCCTGCCCCCAAAAGGAGTTTACTGCCTGAGCATGTTGTTTTTTGTGCAGATCGCTATATTGAAATTCACTGCCATTAGCACTGGGCACAGGCTCCATAATTCTTGGAATTGCCGAAATGGCATCGAGTTCAGTAGTCAGTAATTGGGTTAAATCATGTTGTAGTAAGGGTAAAGCGGCACTTTCAAACCCTGGCTTACAGTACGCTGGATGCTCATTTTTTAGTGCCCGAATATTTTTATTTAAAACTAATAAATTAGCCGTCTTAGGTACCTGCTGACGATGACGTTGAATACGTCCTGCAAGTTGGATTAAAGCTCGCAATGAACTAGGTTCAGCAATCGCCCAGTCATAGTCATGATCGCGCCCCACTTCAACGACTGAAGTGCCTAACACGATGAAAATATTATTCGAAGTATTGGTCATTGATAATGCCTGCTGAATTTCAGGCTGGCGCCACAAATTGGCTTCATCGTGACGTGATAAGGCATTATCGAGGCGACTTTCTTTGTAAGAGCGATGTGCTAATGGAAACTGCGAATGGTAAACACAGTAATGGATACTGTAATCGGCTTGCGGTGACATGTTAATCAGTAACTTAGCAACAGCGATCATTGGATTAATATTAGCCATACGCACAACACCTAAAGACACCTTACGCCCTGATGGATGTACAACATGGTGCATATCATGTAGCTGGTGTAGACATCTGTGTAGCGTGGCGGCAACACACTCATCAAGGGTGGTTGGCGATGCTAATTCAAGTTTTACCAGCTCTCCCCTACGGACGACTTGTTGGCAAGCGAGCTTTTTAACTCTTTTACTCACAAAAATTTTATGTTGCTCAATATAAGATCTTGAGTTGGATATCTCTAAAGTTTCACTTTTATATTCATCAAACCAAGCACACCAGATTGGAGGCTGTTCGGTCGTGGCGAAATGCGCCTGATTAAAATGCTGGCGGCCAGCATGATAGGCATCAAATAGTGTTTTGATCAACGATGGCGGCAGTGTCGCTGATGATAGTAAAACTCTAGAACCTAACATGCCTGCCCAGTTCACTAAGCGACATAGTGCGGGTAAGTCCTCAAGTCCAAAATCATCCGGCTCATCTAAAATTAAATCAGAGGTGAGTAATCGCAACATAGGCGCAATTTGTTTACCTCCTCGCAAGCTTTCAGTGGCGGGCATTAGATGATCAATAGTGCTAACCAAAATGGGCGCACTCACTAATTGCTCCAATTTAGGACTCGCAGCAAGCCAGTGCTTTAACCGCCCATCATAAATTTGACCTTGATAACTAATAAACAATTGTTCGAAAAGATCCTCTGCCGACTCACTACCAATCTGCTTATGCTGCGGTGTTGCATTGTTCAGTTGATGTAAGGTGCTAACGGCCTGTGAACCAATCAGTACCGCTAGCTCATCATCCCCAAGTTTAAGTAAATCCCGATAAGCATCACCCGTTTGTAAGGTAAGCGTTCGTAAACCTAGTGCGACTGAAAAACGGCAACCTTCTCGTTCATCTGCTAAACCATACATAATGCGGGCATTGGCTATGGTTTTCCCGCATCCGGTTGAGGCCATATTGACCCCGAAAAAACCTTGTCTCTCGCTGCCTTTAGCTATCAACTTAGCTTGAGCAAAAGCCTTATCTTGCCAGCGATACTTGGCGTTTGTCGCGTTCTGACTAAATAACTTATGTTGGGCAATCGCTGGTAAAGTATATTTTAAAGCAGGTAAGTTTTGTGCAAAGCGCTGGGCATTCACCGCCACACCAATATTATGCTCATCAAGCTGTTGCTTTAACGCATTACCCGCCTGTGGCAATCTTTTATGATCAGTATTAGCAAAGGCGTTGTAAGTTTTATCTCGCCACTGAACTTTAGATTTTTCAGCGGGAAGAGAGGAATAATAATGATCGGCGAGCATCAACGACAAGCGCGCCATATGTCCAACAAAGCGTTGCTCAAGCCAAACTTGTTCAGTAAATATCAATGGACAATTCAGCGCACGTTCGGCTAAGTTTCGGGCTTTATGCTGCCAAGGCCGACTTAAGAGTGGCGTACCTTGACTAAACTGCCAATTTTGCCTGATAAGATCCGTATCTATTGCCGTCATGTTTTCTGCATTCGCTGAATTCCAATGGCAACTAAAACAATGAGAGAGCCAGCTGTCTATTTCCTTTGTATTTACGCTACCTACATGGGCGAGCGGTAGTCGGTGGTGCGATACAATCAACCAAGCCACCAATTTGGCAAATGGTGCAAGTTGATCAAAAGGTCGCTGATATCCGGAGTCTTCTTTAAACAACCTAGACAAAACCTGCTGTTCTATTTCAGTACTGTTTTTATCAATGTTGGCCAATTTCTCCAGCCAATCCTTATCCGCTAAACCATTAGCAAAGGCTTCAAATAATCGCAGAGACACCCACTCATGCCGATAGGGTTCCCCCTTAGACTCGGTTAACCCTTTAAGCTTTAGCTGAAATAAATCATTCGCTTTTCCAAAATCATGAAATAATCCAGCAATACTCGACGCAAGGACAATTACTTCATTTAAATGCCAGCCCTGCTCCCATTCTTTATGTTCCAAATTAAGCTGAGTGCGATTCACCGGCACTATGCCTTGTTCATTAAATTTCAATCGATTTCCCACGATCCACAAGAGCTGAGTTCTAGAACGTGAGCGGATCCAGTGGCAACTCACTGCAGTACTTCGACTTGCAGTTTGTTTGAGCATTTTCTTAACCGTTAATAGCCCATCTTCGGTGATCAGAGTTTGCCAAGTGTTATCACCTATGCGATTGGCGAAAGCATCAAGCACGCGGCGGGTCTTTTTCAGGGCATTTTTCTCGCACTGACTGATAAAAGTCACCATCATAGCTGCTGTACCTTATAATCCTTGAGCTGCAATTTGCTCAGCACTGTAGTCCTGAAGTGCAACGTCTTTCACCGTATTAAACATAAAATCTAATGCTTTATGATCTGTAAATGCCTGCAATACTTGCTGACGAAATTCTTGTTCAGTGGCGTTCTCTTTGGCGCAAACAAAAGCCCACGGCAGCACTATGGCGTCTTTGATGAGATCAGCGACATCAAACACTAATGCTCCGCGGCGAGTTTTCCCGTGCATCACGGCAAAACCATGTGGAATGCCCAACACCCAGAGGCAACTAGCTGCAAGTCCATAGGCTAAATAATTGCCGTGGTTTAAAAAGTCATTAGCGATATCAGTGCTTTGGTGTTGACGAGTAAAATCTTTGAGTTGGGTATTATTGGCGGCATGCTTGTACAGCACTTTGGTTAATTGAGCTTCAGTCAGTAGCAGATCCGACTGTTTGGTTGCCACCTCTGTGCGGGCATGAAAAGTCTCAAGCGCAGCTTGGATTGCCGGATCCTTAAAAATAAAGCCTTCCGTTTTGAGTTCGCGATCCCTCTGCCACACTTGCTCGATAAATTGGATGCGGGCTTGCTGGAAGGTTTTCGCGGCGAGTAATCGTTTTTCATCATCGAACCAAAATTGCATCCAACCGTGCAAATATTCAGTGGGCCGGTATTCACTCTGGGGCGTCAGCCATTCCACTTCGCAGGTCATATAAAGTGGCGTGCCGCCACCACCACAAAATCCGACTAACACTCCAGCCTGCGCCAGCATTCGCATGGCAGCTTGAGTGATGGACGTGCCATTGCCTAATAACAGGACAGTGGTATTGGCGATGGGGATATTGAAATATTGGTTTTCGTTTTTTGCTTCGGTTAAGTAAAGCACACGACCGTCTTTCTGCATCACTCGACAGTATTCGAGGTAATAAACATTAGCTCGTTTAGAATGAAGTATCGTTTTTAAATCCGAGGGAGAAAGATCGTCCATAAATACCTCCATGTGGAATGAAAAGCTTTAACTAATCAAAGCTATCGTCCTTACTTCAAGCAATAATAACTTAGAACCGTTTGATTCCCTATGCAGCAATCGATACATCGCTCACATATCAGCAACAACCTCAAAAAAACATACATTGTCAGAACTAAAATCAATAATTAAGAAAGGATCAAAGGATCACAAAATCGATCTGTTAAAGTTGGTATATCCGAGCATACCTAATTTTTGAGCTTCTGAGAAAGTAAGGGGAATAATTATTTATAATCAACACTATAGATAGCGTTCAAAATTATGAACGCCCCTTAAAAGCCCGCTAATAAAACAACAACCAAGCCCTCTAAAATCCTCATATGTAGTGAAGCACTGCGCGTCACTGCCCCCGCAATCAACCGCGCCGGAAGGACCCTCGATGATAATGGTTCGCATCTACATCGAGTTGAGAGCGATTCTCATCATCATAAAGTGTCGCGTTCGGTTTCAATCAAACCGTGAGCATCGGCGAGACACAAAATCCGCCCATCTGAAAATCAAAATTCCTCATAATTGCACATGATCATCGCTCCATTCCTATCCATGCAGGATGACTAATATAGGTAAAGAGAACGAGTCTGGCACTCGGTTAAAATGAGCCAAGGCCTAGACAGCTACTGTTCACATAAAACCGTCAAAAACCGTTTAAAACCTTGGCTTTTACCCTCTTCACCCTATCGTCAATATTTAACACCAAAGTAACAAATGCACGCTATTGCATCCTCCACTAGGGTTGATGCAATGACTCGTCTGTAGCCTTACTGCTGCATGGGCTAGAGTGCTCCCAACTTTTTGAGGCTATCTAGGGATTATCTAGGCCGCATCAAAAAACGGTTGAACCATATTGGTGCAACACATTGAACAACACCCATCAAATTAAAACATATCAATAACAATTCAAACTAAGGCAGCATGAGCCTAAAAACGCGTTCAATCACTCAGAAACAGTGTGCAGA